>JAAZFF010000345.1 GCA_012511845.1 Lentisphaerota bacterium | reverse complement strand
GATCAATACAGAGCCGGATCACACCTACACATTTACCGGTGCAGTATCATTCCCGGACGGTTTCAGCATAGCATTGATACCTGGAATTACAGGCAAGGATAATTTTGCAGTATTGTGGCAGGGATATATGTATTTGGAAGCCGGTAAAACGTATTCCTTCGGAACTGAAAGCGATGATGGTTCATATTTGTTCATAGACCTGAACAATGATGGCGAGTTTTCATCTCAGGAGTGTATTGTGAATAATGGCGGCAGTCATGGCATGCAGGCAAAAACCGGCACAACAAGCGTACAGGCATCAGGATATTACGGTATTGCATTTTCGTTGCAACAGGGCAGCGGTGGCTATGGAATTTATGCGAAGTGGACGGAGGGAGAAACTACAGATTTTAATCAGATGCAAATCATCGACACAAGTTCACTGGTGGACGTCGGCTGGAATATACCAAGGTTTTCCACTGAGGATGCCGTCATAGATATACTCGGCATGACATTAAAGCATGTGTACAGTGTTGCACACAGGGAGAAAGGGAAAGCCGAGCTCGAAGTCAAAATAGTTAATAGGGGTGAAGGTGCAAGTTATGTGGATTTTTATTTCGGTTATGGGCTTGAAACGGAAGACGGCAGCCTGCCGGCAGCTACTCTCTATGAAGCAGATCTTGATGCCGGCGACACCTTTAATATTTATCTCACTGATTTGGAGCCCGGCACAAATTATGTGTGCGTGTACTATGCCGCAAACGATTTGGAAGAAGAAACGATCCATTCTGTTCTAACGATCTCCACTCCTGATATCAAGACCATCAAGCCCGATGGTTCAGGTGATTATGCTACGCTTGAAAGTTGGTGGATGGAGGCAAGAGGTTCAACTAATCCCGAGCAATGGGCAAAGGTGTACAGTGGTGGAAGTGCGGGTAGTCTCAACTGGAGCAGGATGACAAATACAACTTTGACTGCGAAAGAACATCCGCGCATTTACGCAGCCGAAGGGCACAGGCATGAGGGTCGCATACCTGACGATCCTGATACAGTTGCCCGTACAGGCAGAATTCAAATGCCTGCAAACGACTATTATGATCTGAATGGTTTGTATATGTGCAACACCAACGACCAACCACTACATATAGGTTCAGATGGTCATACAACGGATATAACTGCCAGGATTAAAAACTGTCTTATAAGACGGACAACAACAAACAACTCTGAGGGAGGAGCTATTGCCATACAAATTTATTTTCAACGGCTTATCAGTCTTGTGAACAATATCGTTATCGTTGATGGAGAGTTCAAAGGGGTGAGTGGACAGGCTGTTATAGATGCTGCGCATGGCAATAATCCATTCAGGGGTGAAATTATTCACAACACCGTTATTACAACTCTCCCTATGGGTGGAATACGCTCGAGCTCAACACCTGCTCAAATACATAACAATGTCGTGATTACAGGAGGAACAGCGTTTGACTGCAATGCTTCTGCAGCTTCCAATAATGCCGGCAGTGATCTTACTGCATCAACTGTACTCGGTGGCACTGATAATCTGACTAATGTTTCCGGCTATCACCAGTTTGTTGATATCAATTCGGACTGGCATCTGAAAGCCAATTCTTTGCTTCGTGATGCTGCTTTTGAATTGGTTAAAGAAGATGCCGTTGGGAATGCGCGTCCGTACGGAAATGCTTCCGATATTGGTGCTATGGTATGGTATCCTACTGAGGATGCGACTTTCTGGTTGCAAAATCCCATAACCGGCAGTGAGGAATATACGGGTACAAACAGTCTGACTGTTGTTGAGTTTGTCGCTCCATCGGGATATACGCACTACCAGATAACAACTTCAGATACCGCACCCACCGGTGGAACCTGGCACGAATTAAATAATGATCCGCCTGCTGAAGTTACTTTCGACAAGCCGCTGACGGACGGACCAATTACCTTGTATGCGTGGTTCGCTGATTCGGAGGAAAATATTGCGCCTGAACCACAATCCCAGACATTCATTTATACAGAAGTCATGCCGGAATTAAATCCTCAGGATCTTCTGTATTACATGAGTCTTTCGAGAACTACAATCCATGTTGCGCACGTCGATGCCGGTTCATCCGGAGGGTTCTATGGTCTGGAAGATATAGGATT
>JAAZFF010000344.1 GCA_012511845.1 Lentisphaerota bacterium | reverse complement strand
GTATTCAGCAGACTGTTTCTTGCAATGCATAAATATATTTTCAGGGAACAATTCTTCAATTTGGGAGTACCTTGTTTTACGAGTTTTCGTAAAATCGGGATGCTCAATGTCGATACGTTGTCAAAATAGACAAATGGAATAAAATCATAGTTAAAATATACAAAATTATTAATAAACTGGTGAAAACCAGATATAAAACAAATGCTTCATTTATCGGGATCAGAAGCAAATCAGCTTCTGTTATCAAGTATGCGGCAACAACTACTGCTTTGATTTTAGCAGGTGTTGCCGTTTTTTCAGCACAGCAGGCACTGGCAACAACTGAACTTGTCAACGATGATTTCAGTTATATTACTGCTGGTAATAGTGATTCAAACACCGGTAGTAATTCTCCTTGGTATGGAACGGGCGGTACAGTAGAGTACGTTGTTGACACGGCTTATCAGGCTGGTGGTGCCGTAAGGCTAGGCAAAAGTGGTGGCACAGGATTCGTTATGACGCCGGCTCTTTCGCTCACAGCAGAAGATATTACTGTTCAATTTGATGTAAAGGGGTGGACCAATATTGAAGGCAACATGCTGGTATCCCTGGTCGATGCAACTGATGACTCTACAGTGGAAACAAAAGCGATTACATATTCAGCAAAAATGGCAGATTCTTTTGAAACTGTGGGCACATCGTTTAGCATCGATACGGCAGGAAGCTATAAAATAAAAATTGCGACTTCTGCAAAAAGAGCCTTTATTGACAATCTTATTATTGCCCAAGGCGGAGAATTGCCTGTATTTCCAGTTTTTACAGTAGAACCTGATCCGGTACCCTCAGTGATGGAGACGGATACACTTACATTTGCCATAGGCGCAACTTTAGAAGATGAAGCTGTAGAGGTTACGTGTCTGTCAACACTTCCATCCGGTGCGTCATATACGTACGACAGTGGAGAGGGCATCGGTACCTTTGAATGGGTTACAGATCGCGGTGATGCCGGAGACTATGAATTTGCTTTCGGAGCGCTTGATTCAACCGGTGCTGAATGCACCAATACAGTAGCTTTTACGATTAAAGCTGCAGCACCCGAAGGTCTGATGATTTTATTTGAAGATGATTTTGCCTATGCTACCGGAGGAAGTCTTGCAAGTCCGAGTTCATCTAAATGGGCTGTCGACAAAACACCTGAACAGTATCTTGAAGCAATAAATATTTACGATGCCGGAGGTGCAATAAAATTTGGTACGGCGTCGATTGGTGGCTCCATTACTACTACCAACTTGAATCTGCGTGAAGGGGTTGTATATGTTCAGGTTGATGCAACGGGCTGGGTAGCCGCAGAAAGAGAGTTTTATATTACTCTGGGGACGACGTCGCGCAAGCAGACGTGCATGTATGAAAAGAGCAGTGAAATGTTTGAAACAAGAGTTCAGGAGTTTGAAATTGCTGCAAACGGGCTTTACACAGTAACGTTTTCAACTGTGGATAAGAAAAGGATTTTGCTCGACAATATTGTGATCAGTCAAATTGCTCCGGAATCAGACGACGAGCCGGGTTTTGCGTTTACTCCCTCACCTCCGACATCGGTAGTTGAACTCGACGAGATATCGTTTGCCGTTTCGGCGACAGTAAAGGGCGGATACACAAACGTATTCTCAACAAAGACACTGCCTGCCAATGCAAGCTATAATTATGATGTACAAAGCAATTCAGGCCAGTTTTCCTGGACTCCGGCACTTGGACAGGCAGGGGAGTATACTCTGGCGTTTGGCGCTTATGGTGCAGACGGGGAAATATACAGTGTAAACGTTCCGGTAACGGTTGAATCTCTTCCTTTGTCCGCTCCCGGTGAACTTACAATAAGCGATGTAACTTACAATTCATTCAATCTCGACTGGGAACCTGTAGTCGGTGCGCACGGTTATATTGTTAATATATGGACAGGCAGTGCATACACAAACTCCCTCGTTGATCTTGAAGTGTTTGCTGAAAGTGTGCCTGACAAGACGCCTCCGGCTCCCTATGGCTGGACATTTGAGAAATTGGGTACATCATATGCTGATGCAGAACTTAAATTCGACAAATCAACTTCCATGATAATTTCCAAGACGTATCCCAAAGCTGTTACGGAGTTGACGTTTTATCTTAAAGGCAACAGCACCCATAACTTGAGTAACAGTATTTTCCGAGTATATGGAAGTATTGCAGATGATGAGGAAGACGATTGGGTTGAAGTAGCCAGCTACACCACTTATACGGGTAGCGCAGCGGCTGGTTCCGGGAATATTGTCACTTCAGGCGAGTATACGAACAAAGTAATATCCTTTGATGAATCTGCCGGCTGGCGCAAATTCAAATTTACATACGAAAAGGATGTCGGGAACGTGGCGTTTGATGATGTCGGTGCCGTTTATAAAGGCTCGGGCACATCATTCCTGAAAGACTGGAAAGAAAAAGATATTTCGAATACAACAACAGATCTTTTCATTACCGGAGCGCGACCGGAGCAGTTCTACTACATAACAG
>JAAZFF010000343.1 GCA_012511845.1 Lentisphaerota bacterium | reverse complement strand
CACTGGCTGATTTAAGGAATGCAGAACGAGAGTTTGGGTTTGATTTCGGTCCCGACGGAGCTCCTCAAAAAGCTTTTAAAGGCATGACGTTTGAGGTGGAAAAAAATCCTTTTAGAATCAGGAACGTCTCGGTTGTACAGGATGGAGGGTGACTGGCTGTAGACTTGGGCTTTGCGAACGGATCGGTAGACCGGATAGAGGCAGGCTATACTGAACCGCGTCCATGTTCGCTCCGATACGTATACGATAACCATCTGTTTGCTGCATGGGGGCGTGCTCACTGGAAAAATGAGACAACTGCAGAGATTCGGCTGGCGATCCCCTGCGGCACATCATTTCTTACGTTTACGCTCGGCACCGCATCATGCACATTCAGGACTTGCTCTGAAATATTCTTTGCAAGACCCGACTTGCAGGACGTAACACTTGTAAAAATGCATGCAGAGTGATAAATCACTTTGATACAGCTGCAAATATATTTTGTGTACAGTTAAATCCCTGCCAGTCTGGCAACCTCCAGGCAACGTTTGCGGGCATCAGCAAGAAACGCATCGGGATCATCTTTAAATGGCGTATGTGCCATACTCATTTCAAAACTGATCACCCGGCTGTATGAGCTTCTGCCTATATTTTTCATGAGACGCTCCCAGTCGATGGTTCCGTAACGGGGAGGCTGATGCTGATCTCCGGAACCATCGTTGTCATGCAGGTGCAGCGCCTGAAGCCGGTCGAGAAATTTTTCTAAATGCTCCATGCCTTTTGCCTGTTGCCCTTTGTGATCGATGTTGCCGTGCCCTGAATCGTAGCACAGTCCTACGGCATCAGGAGGGTATTCATCAAAAAGCAGAGATGTCACCTTAAACGTGTCTCCGGAAAAATTCTCAAGTGCAATTGGAAATCCGAGTGCCCGACTTGATGGAAGTATTTCATCGAGAGAGCGACGAAGTGCGTCGACCTGACGCATAACATTCGCCTGCTGCTGTTCTCCTGTATCTTCTGCTATATAAGGAAGGTGCATCATCAGCGTTCCCTCTGCCTGAAGCATCGCCATCATTCTCAGACGGTTCATGACGAGATCAACACCGTTGCGTCTGTAAGTTTCGTCCGTGGAATACCACGTGCATATTGAGCCCCCGGCACTCCCGTCAGAACCATGTATATCCAGCAGAACAAGACCGGTATTCTTTAAAATACGGGCTATTTTAGCAATTTCCATATCGGTGTAAAAGTGGTCCGTATTCCACTGATGGCACCAATGCAAATGGGTAAAGCCTGCCCCGGCGATCCTTTCCAGTGAATCCTCCGGACACCCCAGTGAACCTTTATAATCCGTAGCTATTGCAAGTTTCATGGCATATATTCTGCCAGAAATATTTCACACATGCAAGATAATGAAACTGTTGGTTACATTGATTCTTTAAAATAACAATTTGAATTTAATCTGTTTTGTTTTACCGATTTCAAGTTTATGCTTTGGAAATGAAAAGCATTATAACTAAATCAAAATAGATACTGTTGAGTAAATCGAATTCCAGCTGCTTTATATAGACGTTCTTCTATTTTACTTCCGAGTCGCCTGAATGGAAGTTCGTTAAAGATTTCGCGGACAAGTTCTTCATCAGTACGGAGAAGTCCGTCAGATTTCACCCAATCAGCGATCTGTTTTAGTTCTTTTATTGAGTATGAATTTATTGAACTGTATTTTGGAATATTTGGTCGAGGACTACGTGTTGTTGGAGAGGGCTTATGTAGTATTTCAACCAATTTTTTCGAACTATCAATCATATTGGTTTTTTTTGTATTTATGTCTTCTAAATCGGATATTCGCACGGCTTCATTATATGCACAAATTGCACGATTAATTTCCTGCTCACGACTATAGAACCAGTCGGTTGACCATATACGGTGAAAACGCCACCCTAGTCTTTGGAGATGTTCTTGTCTGAGCCGATCTCTATCCCTTGCTGTTGCGCTAGAATGATACGACGCCCCATCACATTCTATGGCAAGAACGGGTTTACCTTTTTTTTGAGGATGCATCGCGACCAAATCAATCCTATAGCATGATACTCCAAACTGAGATAATGTTTTAATCCCTTTAGAGTATAGGGCATCTTTTATATCTGACTCAAAGGGATTAAGTTCAACTCCTCCAAATTTCTCCAATTCAGGGAGCTGCCGCCCTCCACTGGCTACATATTCTAGATATTTTTTTAAAAGTTGCACACCCCTGCTTTTTGAACGATTTGAATCGATATCGTTATGCGAAAACGAACTAATTACACACATTCGTTTCTTTGCCCGAGTGATAGCAACGTTAAGTCTGCGATATCCAACATCTTGAGTAAGTGGTCCGAACCTATGTGGCAGATCTCCGCTTGCAGTCTTGCCGTATCCAATTGACAAAATGATTGCATCACGCTCGTCTCCCTGTACCGTTTCAAGGTTTTTAATGAAAAAACGTTCTTCTCTGCTTAATGAAAAGAAATTCGACAGTTCTGGATGAGAATTCAGTTTTCGATCAAGTGCAGCTTGTATACGATTAGCATGTTTTATTCCCATTGTTATCACTCCAAGAGATTCATTTGACCGTTTTTCTGCATGCGATAATACTTGACGCACAACTTCTTTTACTTCAAGTGACGTACTTTCTTCTTGACCACCAAGAGAGGGGTCATGGGGTATTTGAACATAACTTATTGCTTCACGATTATGAACACTGGGAAAGGTTATAAGTCTATTTGAATAGACGTATGTATTACTAAATGTTATAAGTCGCTCATCTTCGCTTCTATAATGCCAATCAAGAGACCATTTCGGTAGAAAAGCCTCAAGTGTATCCAGTAGGCTTTCAAAGCCACCAATTGACTCTGTAACAATTGTTTTGTCATTGTCGCCATCAGAGAAATCTAAATCATCGTTCTCTTCTATAGCCGTTGCAAAAAATGTTGTCGGAGGAAGTTGGTGTTTGTCTCCAGCAACTACAACCTGATTTGCCCTGTATAGTGCGGGAATCGCTTCCTCTTGCAGTATTTGACTAGCTTCATCAAATATAACCATATCAAAAAATTGGTTGTTCCCATGTAAAAGTTGGCTAACAGAGAGTGGGCTGGCTACCCAACAAGGTGCTATAGACATTAATACATCAGGAGCGCGCTCCAATAGTGCACGTACTGGGATGTGTCTAGATTTTTTTCT
>JAAZFF010000342.1 GCA_012511845.1 Lentisphaerota bacterium | reverse complement strand
TGGAATGGGTAGAAAACGCAGGTGTGGGGCGTTCGATATTAACTGTCATTGATGAACATGATGGAGATTATCAGCAACAGATCAGATTTCACACCGGCGGACTCGGTATTGAACGACTTGAAGCAGGTGTGTATCGGGTGGAAGGACACGTCCGTGATTCGATATTCGTGTTTTCTCCACGTATTGAATTTGAAATAGCATCGGATGTCTGCGGGTTTACGCACTGCATCAGCGCAAAAATTCCTGAGCAGAACAGGCAGTTCGTTACGCGAGTTCTGACGGCAAGCAAGTCAGATATACTCGACTTCTATCAGGGCAGTGGGGAAAAGAGTGATCAGTGGGCAGTCGGCAGTGGGTAGCCTGAGAAGGTAGGGACGGCTCTCAGAGCGGTCCGTTTTTCAGCGGCGCGCCCGGAGGTCATCGCCCTACCTTGGTTGTTCTGCAGCGTCCAGGTGCTGATCACTAACCACTTTATCCTGCCGCCACCTTCAGCAGCGCACAGCGCTTGCTTGCCGAGAGTCATGGTGGGGTGAGCTCGGGCGCCGTAGACTGTAGCAAGGACATTTTTGTCTGTGCTCGCTTCGATTGAGATTGCGACAAGGAGCCCGATCCCGATCGGCTACCCACTGCCCACTAACCACTGAACACTGGTTCAGCAAGCCGGACTCCTGTTTTATGAGAGGACACCTTCGCTCAGGTTAAGCACCCGGTCGCAGCGATTTGCAATTCCATCTGAGCGGGTTACCATCACGAGTGCCGGCGCGTTTTCCATTCCGGAGTTTTCTTTTTGACAGAAATTAAAAATCATTTTCAAAATCTGATCTCCCGTGGCAGAGTCAAGGTTGCCGGTAGGCTCATCGGCAAGGATTATGGTGGGACAATTTATCATTGCTCTCGCTATTGCCACACGTTGTTGTTCTCCGCCGGAGAGTTCCTTGGGAAAGTGCGTGAGACGTTCTGAAAGCCCCGCCATATCGAGAAGCTGAAGTGCCCGCTCACGTGCGTTAGTTCTGCCGCGGGGAAGAGCCAGGGCAGGTAATAGAACGTTTTCAACAACATTCATTTCTGGCATCAAGTGATATGATTGAAAAATAAACCCTACATCATTTGCTCTTATTCGTGCGCGCAGGCTTTCCTTTGCTTTGGTTATATCCCGATCTCTGATTTTTACCTGTGTGCCTGATATCTTGTCGGGCTTGTCGAGTCCGCCAAGAATGTTCAACAGGGTGCTTTTGCCTGAACCGCTTTTGCCTTTAATCGCTATGCGCTCACCAGGCATCACCCTGAGGGAAGCACCTCGAAGAATTTCCAGTGATGTTCCGAAGATTTTATAAGTTTTGTGAATTTCTTCAGCCTGCAAAATATATGGAGTTTCTTTGAGCGTCATTACTTTATTCCTGGTTAATCGCCTTCACCGGATCGAGGTGCGCCGCATAATGCGCCGGGAGATAGCTCGCTGCAATGCAAAAAACAAAAACAGTTGTTACAACGGAAAATACATCGGTAAAAACAATCCTGCTCGGGATTTCTGCAAGACCGTAAATGTCTTTCGGGAAAACATCCATTCCGAATCTTGCAAGCAGTGCCACCATTCCCTGCAGATTCTGTATAACAAGATAGCCGAGCAACAACCCGAAGATAATGCCGGTTATGCAGAGAAATAAACCGTGCAAGACAAAGGCAGCCTTGATTTGTCCACCGGAAAATCCGAGTGCCTTGAGCAGACCTATCTCACGCGTCTTTTGAATTGTTACGACTATCAGTGTATTGGTGACGCAGAATGCCGCAACAATCGCAATAAATGCCAGCAGAATAAACATCATCGTTTTTTCAGTCTGCAGCGTACGGAACAGCACCTGATCCTCCTGATGCCACGTCTTTACATGATATTCCCGACCTAAAGCTTTTTGGATTACTTTAGCTTCTCGCCATGCTACCTCAGGATTTTCTGTCTGTACCTGGATTGCCTGCGCTACATCGCCTTCCAATCCAACAATATCCCTTGCCATCTCGATAGAAGTTATTGCTATGAGATCATCTATATCGCGCATGCCGGTGTCATAAACTCCAGCAAGTATCAGTTCTTCCGGGAAAAACAGCGTATTATCCATATTGAGGTTGAGTGGAGAATAACACAGGATCGTTCCCCCGATCGGTACCTGCAACCTGTGAGCCAAATCTATGCCGATCATGGTATTGGCTCCTGCTACATCCTATTCCCCGGCAAAAAGGTTTTTGCTGCTGCCGATTTGTGTCGACATAACTGAAGCACGTTCGCCGTCGATGCCTATTGCTGTAGCCATAATCGGATCGCGACTTTCATCATATCGCAGCATTACGGGTGAAACAATAGTTGGATTGACGGTTTCAACGCCTTCAATTGTTTCAATTTTCTTGCAGACATCTTCAGAATCTTCAATTATACCGGAAATGTGGTAAATAGTAATATGCGGTTTATAGCTGAGAATTTTTTCACGCCATACATCGCCGAAACCGGTCATTACAGCGAGTACGATCATTAGAATAGCTACGCCTAAAATAATTCCCAAAACAGTTATCACAGGGATAATTGTGGCAAGATTTCGTTTGGGCTTCAGGTATTTGAAAGCAAGAAATAGAGGGAAGGGGGCATGGTTTACCTTTAACGTCTGTATTGTACCCTGCTGAATTTAAATCACGGGCGACGGTGGCATATTCTACTTCATGTTGTTGCTGTTCACTAGTTGATTATTTTAACAGTGATGCAGATTTTAAAATGATGTCAAATAATTGACTTTATTTTGAAATATATTAAAATGG
>JAAZFF010000341.1 GCA_012511845.1 Lentisphaerota bacterium | reverse complement strand
GCGCCTTTCAATCAGGCCCTACCTTTGTTCTGATCCACGGCGGTTTGCGGAGAAACGCGCCCTACCTTTGTTCTGTATCCACGGCGGTTTGCGGAGAAACGCGCCCTACCTTTGTTCTGATCCACGGCGGTTTGCGGAGAAACGCGCCCTACCTTTGTTCTGATCCACGGCGGTTTGCGGAGAAACGCGCCCTACCTTAACGGCGCAGCGTTTTTGCTATATTGCCCTTTAGAGAAAATAAATGTGCCCAGTCCCATGGAAAGAGAGTAAAGCAGAACGACATCTGCGTTTGCAAGATTGTATTCTATAAGTCCGTAAAGCAGGAGTGTTGAGAGCATTGCCAATGGCACGTAACGGACGGAAGGCTGCTTGAAGCCCTTGCTTCGAGTTTTCAAAAGAGATCTTATGGTTGCCGTTAAAGCTGCACCCATCCAGAAAATATAAGCAATTACGCCCAGCCATCCGAAGTCAACAAAAGATTGCAGTGGAGTAGAGTGAACGTGGTTTTGGCGTTGTTCGACCCTCGGACCATGCTGGCGCATTTTTTCATTCGTCAGAGCCCTGAAGCCTATTCCGAAGGGATGTTCTTTGTGCACAGCAGGCACGATGCGTGTCCACATCAGTGCACGGCCGCCCCTCGCAGTAGAAAACTCATCAGGCAAATCAGCCAGACGTTGTCGTAGAGCTGGGTGAGCCATAAACAGGATACACCCCAAGCTCAACGCAACGATCCCTTTTGTTCCCAGATATTTCAATAAAATTACACCGCAGGCAAAAAGGGAGAAAAATAGCGGACCGCGTTTGAAGGTGAGAAGTAATCCGCAAAACAAAAGTATTGTTGTTATAAGTGATGCTATTCTCAATTTTCCGGATAGATTATCGCGTTTGGAGTCAATGAATAGACAAAGTGAAGCGGGGAAGGCAACCATAAGTCGTTGGGCATCCTGCATGGTTCCCAGCTTCAAAAGTGAAGCAATATAATCGGGTGCACGGTAGCCCTTGTAGACCCAGGAGTTAATTCCCTTCGTCATTCTGAAGCGATCTGCCCACTTGATCAGCATTTTTTCTGTTTCATTTACTGGTGCAGTTATTTCAGCAGGCCAATTCACCTGCAAAAGTGCATAGAGAGGATTTAGAAAAATTACAGATAAGGCACTGAACAGACACCCGGCAATGAGTATCTTGAGTATTGTATAAAACCGTTCTGTAGAGTTAACTTGCGTTATAGTAAGCGGGATAGTTATATACCACAATAATTTGGGCAGTTTTTTCAATCCGGTTTTCGGCACAATAAGCGGATCAGTATTTACAACTGCCATAACCGTTGTAACAGCTATCGCCAAAATAAGATAAACAATCCAGCCTGTTGCAGGAAGAGATCTGCGGAACGGATCACGCTTCGTAAGTGATGGAATTGCTGAAAGGATCAACGATATTACTATAAAAGCACGGGCAAGGGGCAACGAAAAGCCCATGGCGAATACTGCGGCTGCAAAGGCTGCCCAGCTGGGATCATCTGCTATAAATAATTTAAGTCTTTCAAACATATCAAGTAGGCTTTATTACCAGAACTGCCAGCTGCCTGTTGCTATTACATAAATACCCAACAACAGATTTGTTGTAACATGAGAAATCGCAGTACTCCAGACATCTCTTGTTTTTATGAAGAAAATTCCCCAAATCAGTCCTGTTATAACACCGACTGCCCATTCGCTGTGCTCGAATCCAAAAATCAAGGCAACCCCAATAAATGCGGGAAGATGAAATTCTCCAATATCGATATCGAGGAAGTCCGGGGTTCGTATAAATCGCAAAAGCCAGCCGCGCCAGAAAAATTCTTCAATAATCGAAATCACAAATGCCGATCCAAGCAGCTTTGCAATCGTAAGGGGCCATCCGCATGTTGCAGGAGAGTATGGTAAAATCTCGGGGATGCTGCGCTTTTCGCCAAAAGGCATAACACACCATTTTTCATAAAAATCAGCAAGAGCAGGAGATAGATTGTTTATGAATGCAGTTTCAAAAACAACCCATAAAAAAAATACAAACACACCTAAACCCACAGCAGGCAAGATATTTTTTGATTTAATTGGTTCATAGTAACGCCAGGGACGCAGTATAATAAACAGTATGGCACATATTGCCGAGCTGAACAGGTAAAGGGTGGCATCGCTTATTATATCAAGCGACTTTATGGTTTCTGAAGCGCTTGAAGGAGTCAAATGCATAAGGTGTGCTATTACAAGTACACCAACCCATATAATGAAGGGAACAATATGGCGGGCAGTAGCGCGATTCATTTTCTTCGCTTTAGCACTGTTTTTCGGTGCAGGCT
>JAAZFF010000340.1 GCA_012511845.1 Lentisphaerota bacterium | reverse complement strand
TGTTACAGTCTGCGGTGCATGAGAAAACTGCCCACTGTCCACTGCACACTACCCACTGGCACGGCTTGCTGTGCCCGCCCACTGTCCACTGGCACGGCTTGCCGTGCCTACTTGCGCCTGAATTTAAGTTTGATTACAGCGAAAAAAAATGCAATGCGATTAAACGATGTTCGGAATATTTTTTTTAAATTAAACTTCTTCCGCGATGAAGCCGATAATCGCTTGTTCATGTAATCGCGGTCGTTGAGTGCCATAAGCTTCTACCAATAACAACAATTATCAAAAAGTCATGCTATGCAAAGTGCCTGTTACAGCCGGCACGTTCTTATGTCTGTAACAACAATTCCGGTAGCTCCAAGATCGGCGAGGGCAGCTATAATATCGTTCAGACCCTATTTCTTTGTCATTGCCTAGATTGCTACCCATGCGGGGTCGTTGAGCGGCGAGATCGTAGGTGCTTCTATACCGGGAGTTATTACCGTAGCCTTGTCTATCAGCTTTCTTTCGATATCGTACTCAATCATGGCATATTCGCGTGCGAGCACTATGCCGTTGAGGCGTTTCAGGAACGTATTGATATTGGGCTTGTTTGTTGCTTCTTCAGAACGTGCGATAACCACGGCTTCCGAACTCATGATCGGTTCGCCGATAATTTTAAGCCCGGCTTCTCTTAAAGTTTGACCTGAGTCTACAACGTCGGCAATAACATCAGCAACTCCGAGCCTGATTGTAAGTTCCACAGCACCGTCAACTTCAATTACTTTCGCACTTGCTCCGCGTTTCTCAACATCGCGCTTTACGATATTGGCATACGAACATGCAATACGGAGTCCTTCCAGAGAATCAACAGTTATATCGCTTGTATTTGGTACGGCATAGTGAAATGTTGATTTGCCAAATCCCAGTGCCATAATTTCAACGGCAGGGGAGTCGGCATTCAAGTTAAGGTCCCTGCCGGTAATCCCGACATCGATAACACCTTGAGAAACGTAGACCGGTATATCACGCGGACGCAGAAAGTCAAACTCGATACCGTTTGCCGTATCTGTTATGCTCAGTTCTCTTCCTGTTCTGGTACATCTGTAACCGGCTTCCCTGATGATTTCTACTGCAGCGTTTGATAAAGTACCTTTGTTTGGTATGGCAATTCTTAACATTTTAACCCTCAGAGATATTTGTATACATCTTCCAGCGTAAGACCGTTGGCAATCATCATAACTTGAGCGTGGTATAAAAGCTGAGATATTTCTTCTGCTGTACGTTCTTTGCCTTCGTATTTGGCAGCAATCCATACCTCAGCTGCTTCTTCGTTGAGCTTTTTACCTATGAAATGTACACCCGCCTCGAGTGCCTTTACAGTTCCCGAGTTGGGGTCCTTGTTTTCCACCTTGGTTTTAAGTTCGGCAAAAAGCTCTTCGAATGTTTTCATCTCAAGTAATACTCCGGTTATATCAGATTAAGCCTTGCGCAGCTTCTTTAATTAAAGCTTTGCCTATGATATCACGTTGAATCTGATTTGTACCCTCATAAATCTGTGTAATCTTTGCATCGCGCATCATTTTCTCTACAGGGTACTCTTTCATATAGCCGTACCCGCCAAGAACCTGAACGGCATCTGTAGTTACAGACATTGCAACGTCTGATGCATAGCATTTCGCCATTGCTGAGAACTTGCTTGCATTTTTGATTCCGCTGTCCATAAGTGCTGCTGTCCGGTAGACGAGTGCCCGGGCTGTTTCCACCTGTGTTGCCATGTCAGCAAGCATGAATAAAAGTCCCTGATTGGCACTGATGGGTTTGCCGAACTGATGGCGTTCTCTGGAGTACTTGATTGCAATCTCGAGGGCACCGGTCGCTATTCCAAGCGCCTGTGCTGCTACGCTGGGACGGGAAGCATCAAGCGTTTTCATGGCTACGACAAATCCGCGTCCCTCACCCATGATTACGTTGTCTTTGTGTACTCTGCAATCCTGGAAAACAAGTTCTCTGGTGGCAGAGGCACGAATCCCCATCTTGTTTTCTTTTTTGCCGTACGTGAAACCTTCTGCTCCATCTTCAACTATAAAGAAGGTAAAGCCGCGTGCGCCCTTGTTTCTGTCAGTCATGGCGCAAACCGTATAAATTTCAGCTTCGCCGCCGTTGGTGATCCATTGTTTCGTTCCGTTCAGCACGTAGTAGTCGCCATCCTTTACAGCAGTTGTCTTGATGCCGGCGGCATCTGAACCTGCTCCCGCCTCTGTCAGCCCAAAAGCTGCAAGTGTACCTGCTGCTATTCTCGGCAGATATTTTTTCTTCTGTTCATCACTGGAGCAAAGAAGGATAGGCAGGGCTCCAAGACCTGTGCCGAAAAGTGCGAGAGCAATCCCTGCATCATATTTGCACAGCTCTTCAACAGCAACAACAAGGTCCATTATATTTCCACCGAGACCGTCATATTCCTCTGGAATAAAAATCTGGAAAAGACCGGCTTCCGCAAAATCTTTTACAATATCATGCGGAAACTCCTGTGTTTCATCATAATGTTCTCTAACGGGTACTATTTTTTCAAGTCCAATTTGGCGGCAGATGCCTTTGATATCCTTTTGCATCTCGGTAAGTCCGAAGTCAGCAGGTGTTTCCATGATTATACTCTCCGAATTTAAATTTTATCGTAAAAAACTCAAAGATTGTAACATATTTGCATTTTTTTGAAACAAAAAAATCATGTTTTTGATTTTTCCGCAAATTGCAATATCAACTGGGACAGCGATGATGAGAGCCTCTGATGTATTCAGCGCAGCTCCTTGGCAGACTTCACATATTTGAATGGGAGTGTAGAACAGAGGGCGTCAATGTCGGAGGGATAAACAGTAATCGAGACAATATCAAATTCTCGTTTGCCATACATTACCTTAGTTGTCTGCACATTCCAGATGTCTGCATTTTAACATCTTTGCTCTTACAACTCAAGTTCATGCTGTCTGACTGAGGAGCTGTCATGTCGATTCTCGATAGAACGTACTGTTTTTTCAATTTTCTCAAGCTTCCACGATGGACTATTTGTCTGGCTCTTCAGCACAGCAAGTGCATTTGTATCGCCCGATAATTTCAATTGGTACAAAGCCCGGTTTAAAAGAGTCCACTCCATATCACCTACATCGGCGGGGACATTGTTTGTCACAATA
>JAAZFF010000339.1 GCA_012511845.1 Lentisphaerota bacterium | reverse complement strand
ATCCAGCCCCATCGAATCTGGTGGCTCCTATTCGCTTCTGTTGGCATCTTCCAAGTCGGGAAATTGCTGAGAAGTCGGTGTCAATAGCATATACCCTGATTTGACCGTCATTCTGTTCCGCTACTGAGTTTGCAATTTTACCGCCTGCGCCTCCGAGGCCTATTACAACAAAAGCAGATTCGCTCATCTACTACCTCCTCTTCTTCCAAATATTCCAAAAAGTGAGGGGAATCCGCCTCGATGGAAGTCTTCTTCTTCAAATGCCACCTTGATTGCACGTGTGAGTGCACCGTAAACAGCAGCGTAGCGTAAATTTTCAGGATCATCATCAATTTCAGAAAATCCTGTAACCGGCATTGAACCCATTGTGCATGGGATGCCTCCGAAAATCTGTGATGTGAGTTTTGACAAGCCCTTTATGAATGCCCCGCCGCCACAAAGAACAATGCCGCTGCCCAGCCCATCCATGGCATCACTATCAGTGATCTGGTTTTTCAATATCCTTAATGTTTCATCGAGACGAGCATTAATCACTGTGGTAAGAGCCCTGAGGTTGACATATTTGGTAATTCCAAGGTTTTTTGGGATTTCCACCCTTGCAGCAGGATCAATTCCATCCAATGTTGCCTGAGCGTAGCTGTGTTTGAGCGCATTTGCGGATTCGTCAGTACCTGTATGGAATGCTGAAAGGATATCGTTAGTTACATGATCACCTCCTACTGCGAGGTGACCTACGGCAACAACACGATCATCTTTTGTTATACTCCATGAAGATGAACCGCCTCCGAGATTGATTACGAGAACACCGGCTTCTCTCTGCTCTTTTGTGGTGCAGCCAAGTGGTGATGATGCCGCTTCACTGTACACTCTTTCCACGTCGCAGAGAGAGTCATCTATGGCATCTATGAGAGCATAATAGCTGTTGCTGTCTACATGTGTGCGAATACCCGTAACAGATAATTCTGATGCACGTAATCCCTCGGGATCTTCAACTTTGCGTGAATTATCGAGAATAAAGTCACCCGGTATTTCTTCAAGTGTGGTGCGCCCGCTTTGAAGAGGGGATGCCCGGAGATTTTCAAAAGCCGTTTCTTTATCTTCCGGCTCAACGATTTCATCGATATTGTCGATTTCTGTTTTACCGAAAATATGAGAGTATTGCAAGTTTCCTCCCGAATACACAATGTTCACTTTATTGATATCAGCACGCCCTTTTTTAGAAAGAGGAGTTAACAAGCCTCTGGCTGTAGTTGTAACTGATTGGGCTGACTGTACCTCGCTTTTGCGAATACCTGACGTTTTTTCTGTACAGAAGGCTTCTATATTTATTGTTCCGTCGCCCTTGCTTGAACAGGACCCGAGCATTGCAACTGTCTGTGTTGTTCCAATTTCTATTACAGCAATAGGTTTTAGTGACATTTTTATCTCCCGTAAACTTGCTTTGTTGAAAGTAAAACATCGAAACGAACCAGTCCGGCAGCTTTCGGCTGGGCGAGGGTTTCTGATGCCATTTTAAGAGCCTGCCGAATATCTGCTTTCGATATTAATTCCTCCCATACCAGGCGTATTTCTCGGCGACCATCAGATGTTTGCAGTATAACGTATACTTTGCCATCGATGTCTATGCTGTTGAGCTTAAAGGAAATTCCATCCATTTCATTGTAGACATTTACAATTTCCAGTGCCATGGAAGCCTTTCCTTCAAGTGTTTGACCGGGAACAGGGTTCTGTTTTTGTGTAAATGTTACAAGTCTCGGCAGGGAGTGCCAATTTTGTTTTTCATCGAGAATCATCACCGTTCCATTTTTATCTGAGGCGAAACTTGGATTTTTTAATCGCAATACCGGCAGGCGATCAAACGCCTTTATTTCCACTTCATCAGGAAGTCTTTTTACAATAGTTACTTCGCTGAGATTCGGAACATTTTGAAGCAGCTGCGTTCTGGCTTTTTCGGCACTGAAAGAAAAAATATTTACTCCTTCCTGTATTCCGGTATAAGTTTTTACTTCTTCGGATGTAACTGCCAGCTTGGTTGATATGTTAAGTTTTTTTATTTGATACAGGGAATTCCCGGTAAACATAAGGGACTTCAGCTCCTGCCATCCGTAGAAGATCCCAAGGCTGCCCAGTGCTATAAAAAGAACTACTCCAATGGCTTTCAGCCGCATTTCGCGCTCTCCATAATTTCCGCGCAAAGATTTGCAAATGTGATTCCCTCTTTGGCAGCTGATTTGGGAAGCAGGCTGGTTTCAGTGAATCCTGGGATTGAATTAAGTTCAAGGACGTATGGTTTGCCGTCTTCAATAGAAATGCGAAAATCCACTCTCGCAAAACTGCTCGCTTTGACTGCCCTGAAAACGTCGAGAGCAATTTTACGAACAGATTTAGTTAATTCCTTATTGCTCGAATCATCTTCCGGAAAGAAGTAGGAGGTTTTGCCATCCGATTGATATTTTGCATGCCAATTAAACCAGCCATCGCTTTGTTCAGGACAAATTTCAATAACCGGTAAAACACGTCCGTTGACAATAGGAACAGTCCACTCATACCCCGGAATAAAGTCCTCTATCAGCACGTCATCACCATATTGGAAGGCATCTTCCAGCGCAGGTACAAAATCCTCCTCTTCATTTACTACAGAGATTCCGATGCTGGAACCCTGGCGTGGCGGTTTGACAACGAGGGGTACACCAAAATCGGGCAGTTCCAGTTTGTCGCCTTTCCGGTAAACCACTCCGCACGGTACGATAATCGATGCAGATTCAAAAGCTTTACGCGAGAGATTTTTGTCGAAAGATAATCGCGATGATTCTATACCTGAGCCGGTATAGGGAATACGCATATTTTCTAAAATCTCCTGTACCTGACCATCCTCACCAAAAGTTCCATGCAAAGCAATAAAAACAGCTTCAGTTGAATCCGGCAAATTAAAAGAGTTATTTTCCGCTACAATAACACGCGAAACTTTGTATCCGGCATTTTCAAGCCCGCCGGCTATTGCCGTTCCGGAGAGCATGGAAATATCACGCTCGCTTGAGCTGCCACCCATTAAAACTGCAACTTCTTTGAATTTTTTATTATAAACATCAATCATTTTAAATCCAGTCCGGCATTTTCGCTGACATTTAAACCTGCAATCTCTGCTGCCTCAACAATGCATGCACCCCAGAAGGAGGGAGAACGTATCAGCTTCATGAATGGAGGCACTTGCACATCTTTTATAAAAATAACTTCCGACCCGAGATATTCCCTGATTTTTTCTTTTGCATCCTCTATATAGCCTATTTCATCAATCAGACCATGCTCCATAGCTTCAGGGGCAAGAAAAACTCTTCCGTCTGCATACTCCTGCACTTTCGGTATTTCCAGCCCACGCCCTTCAGCAACAATTTCAACAAAGCGGAAGTACATAGAATCAACAAGCTGCCGTAAAATCTCCTCCTGCTCCGGCGTCATGTCCTCAAATGGACTAAACATCGCCTTGTTTTCACCGGAAGTGATAGTTATATTTTTGAGTCCCACTTTTTGGGCGAGTTCTTTTATATT
>JAAZFF010000338.1 GCA_012511845.1 Lentisphaerota bacterium | reverse complement strand
TTGCATGGCACTGTTATCTTAAACCCTTCAATTGTCATTGGAGCACCGGAAGAGGCATAGCCGTCTACAGATGCGGCAGTTGCAACACACATATACTGCCGTCCCGTATTATGAGATGCAAGTTTGCAGATGTCGTTGATGGATCCTGCCCCGACTGCCACTGCCACTGCCCCGGAGGATTTCAGATAATCCTCAATGACATCCTTGGACTCAATACCCGCATAGGGGGGAGATTCAAAAATATAAGGCTGAACTTGTTCTATACCATCTGCATTAAATGCGGAATAGACTTCTCTTCCTGCGGCAGCAAGAGTATTCCTGTCGGCTACTATACATGCTTTCCGATCAGGAAATAACTGCTTGAACATTTTAGCAGATTCGCCGAGCAAGTTGTCACCTATCCAAAACATCAATGTGTCTGTTGCATGGCTCAAGGCATCGGCAATTACCGGAGTCATATAATTTCCTGCAGCATTTTCAAGCATCTATTATTCCTTTCATAAAATTGTTATGACTTTATTGTACCAGATTTGTCGTAAAAAATTAAACTCCAGTTTTATAAACATCACCTGACCGGCATGTTGGCTTTTATATCATAAAGACTTCGGACTTCAAGGCGTTTGCGAAACTCTTATTGTTTCATGCGATTCACTGGCGACACATAAATCTCAACCGGTATATCAGGTTCTAAAAAAACAAAATTGTCACTCAATTGAATCACTTCTCCCGGAATATCCAGCCAAACCCAAAATGCAGGACTGACAGCTGAAAGAGTCACCCGGAATACATCTTCGCCGGAAATTTCCATAGTATCGGCAATATCGAGTGAGATAAACGGGTTTTCCAACTCAATATACTTGGGCGCAGTAAACAAAACGAAGTCCCTGGCGACCTCTTCACCTGATTCATCAACTGCATGGAGCCAGACAACAATGGAGTTTTCTCCATAATGCTCAACTATTGATGATAGATCCAGCGTTACTTTGGCAGAAGAATGCCGTCCGTCAGATACAATCTGCGACCTTCCTTCATCCAGGGTCGTACCGTCCAGTCCCATGGCTCTCCACTTTATGAATAATATCCTTTCAATATTCTTGAGATCTGAAACTCGTACATCTACTCCTCCGTCAGAATTGGCTGCTCCATAAACTGTTACGTCAGCAAAAGCTCTTTGCGCCATATAATGAAGAGCCTTCCAGCGTCCCATGTCATCAATTGAAGAGCCATCTGCACTCGCCCAGCAACTTGCAAAGGGCTCCCACATTATACCGTTGGATGATAGATCCAGCCTGCACCGCGCTATTTCTTCACACACTTGCGCGGCCTGGGCTATCTGGCTTAGCCATATCCAGTCAGAAAAGCTTGAGGCTATGGGCCACTGTGATACAAGCTCTGTCAAAAGACCTGTAACACCGCCCATGCCTGACACACGCTCATCCATATCAGGACCATTAATCCATAATCGGTCTTGGGGCAGATTTTCCATCAAAGTTTCCGGAAAGGGGAAGGACATTACATCGCGAACGACACTCAATCCATCTTCTAAAACTGACTCTTCAATAAAATTAGCTGCTATGCAAGCATGATGCGGTATATGAGAGAAATTTTTCTTCCGTTCACCCATGGAAAGTTCGTTATCATCGTGCGCCGATAAAAACATTTTACTTGCACCGATTACAACTATCCCGTTTTCATCACATAATTCCCAAAACAAATCATCTTCAAATAATCCACCTTCCCAAATATAAAATGAGTTGCAAAAAATATCTGCTGCACTATTGACAAGGTATAAATAATCTTCACTCACAGTATTTGAGGGGAACAGCCCGGGCGGGATCCATACTCCTCCTTTCAGGAATACAGGTTCGCCATTGCACTTCAGAAGAGCTTCCCCTTTCTCATTTTCAATTATTTCCAATGTACGTAATCCGATTTTGTATTCTTTTAAATCAAGAATACGATCTTCTGAATCGCAAAGTTGGAGGGAACACAAATACAAAGGCTGTTCACCCATGTCCTTAGGCCACCAGAGCTCAGGTGATTCTACAATACACTTTGCAGAAAATGACTTTGAAGAATTGTCGTTGCTGATATGATTCTTTGAAGACGCTACAGGTTTTTCCTGAAAGACAACATCAAGTTTGACGTAAAGGTCATCTTTGTTTCCTTCCACCTTTTCAAGAGTTCCCTCTATCAGGATTTGAACAGAATTCGAAGAATGAACTTGTGAGAACTTGGAATCTTGTATTCTGGCATAATCCCACGCCCGCAAACGCATGGGGCGAAATATACCGGCAGTAACACATTCAGGACTGTATTCAGAGCCGAAACCAAATTTTGCTTTTCGCGAAAAAGCTTTTTCAGGATATTTAAAAGGAGACTCTATTTCAATACGTACGACATTTTCTCCCGGCTTCAAAGCATCCTTTACATCGACACGCCAGCGTTTAAACATGTTTTCAGTGTGCAGCACATGAACATCGTTTATATAGATATCCGAAAACGTATCAATCCCGTCACATTCCAAATCCACCTTCTTATGCGAAAGCATGGAATCAGAAACAGTAAACGGTCGTTCAAAAGTCCAGTCCATATCCCCTATCCAGGCAAGTTCATCAGCATTCCTCCCCACCCTGGGATCAGGAATCAGTCCCTTTGCCATCAGGGCAGAATGCACCCCGCCCGGCACCTCCACAGGTATCGATTTTCCGTTCCCGAAAAATCTCCCTTTCAATAGCCATACTCCTGTTAAATCCAACGATTCCATAGATACTCCTGAATAAAATTGCACAGACAAATTAAAGCCGATTTTACCTACTTTGAAACACTCTCAAGTTTCGCTGCGGCAAAGTCGGATGAAACACCGGAAACATGAACCACCTTGTCGCGTCCCAGCATCCCCGATACAAGTTGAACATCTCTTGAAGCTACGCCCAGTGTTTTCGATATAAAACGAGCCAACTCCTTGTTAGCCTTTCCATCTACCGGCGGAGCACGCAACCGCACTTTAAGGGAATCCTCTCCATAAGTGCCGCACAACTCTGTGCGGGAAGCTCTCGGCACAACGTGTACAGCAATCCTGACACCATCTCCACTTGCCCTGATGTATTTACTATAGTCAACAGCACTCATTTTAAAAACCTCTTGAGATTGCTGTGTTTTTTAAAAAATAGAACCTGCATGAAATCTCGATCGGAAGATATTATAAGAGAATCCCTGTTCGTACGGCTGACAACCTCCATATCGGATATGTTCTTATTAAAATTTATCAACTCATAATCCTTGTCCGATAAGCCGGATAAAAAAACCTCAAAAGAAAAACCCGTTGGCTCTGAAGTTTTAGCCTCTGCGGCATAAGTCGACAACAGAAGCTTCTCGGAAGTATCTACTGGTTGACCATCAAGAGATTGAAGCGAAATAGTAAATAAGGCATCATCTCTATCAACCCGCACAAAGCTGTTCGTTTCACTTTCTTGCTTTAAAATGAAGCAGACAATATTTGACAGCGATAAGTCCGATGACTCAAAGTTTATACTCTTTTTAAATCCCTTTTCCGCAGAATTTAAGAATGCCAAATCAGGTTTATCAATTTTCCCAGATTCATCTAAAATACTTGATGTTAAAAATATTTGCGAGGCAAAAATATTTAGCTCCGGTTTTTCATCAACCGCAACAGCCATTACACTGATACCGTTGGCAACGGCAAAGCTTGCTTCTTTCAAGTGTAAATACGATGGATTGTCTGCAGCAGGATACATCACAAGGGGTCTTATATCTGTGGTCGGACGCTCAAAAGGCTTTACAACCTCTGCAGTCGACAAGCTGCCTACAGCTTTACCTCCGATACTGCTTGTCGAGAATCTTGGTGCACTGCGGGAAGAATACCCCAAAATTGAGAATTTATTAATAACACGACCCATGTGCTCCTCGTAAATATCACTCAGAAAAACCTTCTGCAATTTCCTTCTCAGACAAAAACTTTGCTCAATGTCTCTTGAAGCACAATATTCACAAACACAAGTTGAAAAAGAATAACGGATCGATCCGGAGTGAAGAGACTCACTCTCAGTTAAACAAGGGATCTGCCTGCGCAAAACTTCATCATCCGGAAACTTTCTGTAAAGCCAATTGTTCCATGCAGTGCAAAGTGTGTTTGTAAACAAAACAGGAAGTGTGGCAGGGTCCAGATTTTCCATATCATCACACCACAACTGTTCGAAACTCCACAGTGCAAATACAGGATCATCGCATCTGCGCATTCCGGAATATGGATTGAAGCTGCGTGCCCATTTATGGATGCGCTGCTGTATAACCACCTCTGTCCTGGCGTCCCAGGGAGCAGCCGATATTCCTTCAAAAGGCTTTTTGAATCCGGATACAGCCTCAACCCAATCATCAGCACTGTAAGGCTCATCAACGCTGCCTACATCGCCTGGCTGTACCGGATAAAAAGTAGCCGGGTGCATAAGCTCTGCCCAGACTCTCACGTTATTTGTTTTACATGCCCATACAAAAAGATCGTATAGTTCAGCCACAGTATTTTTACCCTGAATTCCTGAATCGCCAACAGGCATCGTGGGTATGCGGATCATGTTAAAACCGCTGCGGGCGAACAGCGAAGCAAGGTTCTCTGCCTCATTGGCAAAAGAAACCCACAGTGTATCCTCAAAAACTCCATCATCAGATTCAGCTGGGACAGGTAAAGGCAATGCAACTCCCTGAGCACAGAAAAAACGTGCAGGAGTCCCCGCAACATTTAAAAATCGTCCGGCAACTTCAACATGTTCCATTGCAAAAACAACATGCGCTGTTGTCGATATCAGACATGCAGATATCGACAATACAGCGCAATTCAACCATCTGTTTCGTTTTGGAAAAGATGTCGGACAATGGGGTTTTACACGTATAATTGCCGTCGACCCCATATGGCTCCTCAAGCTTGAGATGCTACCTTTTCAAGAGGCTCTTTTTCATTCGGGCAGGAAGGAGCTGCCTTGACACCATCCACAGGTGCAGCCCACCTTATCCCGTTGACAATAACTTTTTGCACATCCTTGTTGTGATAAATCGGAAGTGACTCGTGCCCCGGTGAGAAGTAGAATATTTTCCCCAATCCCCTGTTGAACGTGACTCCGCTTCTGAACACATT
>JAAZFF010000337.1 GCA_012511845.1 Lentisphaerota bacterium | reverse complement strand
GTGCTGATGTGCGTTGGTGTCAAGCCAAATTCAGAAATAGCGAAAAATGCCGGTTTGGAAACGGGGCAGAGAGGTCATATTATTGTAGACAAATTTTTGCGCACGAGCGACCCTGATGTATACGCAGCAGGTGATGTGATCGAAATTCCCGATCCGATTCTTGGCGGCTCGATCACTGTTCCCCTGGCAGGACCGGCTAACAGGCAGGCACGCATTGTGGCAGACAATATGCTGGGACGCTCTGTAAAGTATCCCGGCAGCTTTGGCGCTTCGATTATTAAAATCGGCTCCCTGACAGCTGCCAGTGTGGGTTTGACTGAGCGCAGACTTTAGCAGATGGGCGTAAAATACCGCGTGATATATGCACATCCTTTTTCCAGCGCAACGTATTATCCCGGTGCCGAACGTCTCCACATGAAACTTGTTTTTGGCGATGACGGCAAAATCTTCGGTGCGCAGGTTGTTGGGGAGAAAGGTGTAGACAAGCGAATTGATGCTATTTCTGCGACTATGCGAAGTGGTGCTAATGTAGCTGAATTAGCAGAGTTGGAGCTGTCGTATGCCCCGCCGTTCAACACTGCCAAAGATCCGGTTAATATGTTGGGTATGCTGGCGGAGGGTGCGTTAAGCGGAGATACAAGGATCATACAAATAGGAGAAATACCGGAAAATGCTCTTTTGATTGATGTGAGGGAGGCTGCCGAGTTCGAGTGTGATCCCACTCCCGGTTTTGTGAACATTCCACTTGAAAAACTTAGGGAACGCCTTGTAGAGTTTGACAAATCGAAACCGATTGTTACTTCCTGCGCTGTCGGACAGAGAGGTTATTTTGCTGAACGTATTTTGAAGCAACATGGATTTGATGTGTACAATCTTTCCGGGGGCAGCATGACCTGGAAACTTTTTAATCCCCCTGCTGCCGGAGTTGCGATTGATGTGGATTGCAAGCCTGACCGCCCTGATATCTCTGCGAAAACAGATTCTGACAATATGAATCCAGCTAAAGTTATTGATGTCAGGGCTATGGCATGCCCCGGACCTGTCGTTAACTTGAAGCAGTCTATGGATGAGCTTGCTGGCGGTCAGGCATTAAAACTTGTGGCAGCAAACTCGTTCGAACCTGATCTGAGGAACTGGGTGGCGTCGACAGGGAATAAGCTTGTGAGCCTGGAGAAGAAGGCTGATCACCTTGAAGCTGTCGTTCAGAAAAGTTCCGTGAATTCGGTTGTTGCAGAAGAAGATGGGAAACATGCTGTGACGAGCGGACATGCAGCTTCAATCATCCTTTTCAGCAATGATCTGGATAAAGCGATGGGTGCATTGATAGTGGCATGCGGCATGGCGGCAGCGGGTGCGAAAGTAGGGATTTTCTTTACATTCTGGGGATTGAGTGTATTGCGCCAGAATCCGGCACCGGCTGTAAAAAAGAACCTCATATCCCGCATGTTCGGCATGATGCTGCCGTTGGGCTCCACAAAGCTCAAGTTGTCAAAAATGAACATGGGGGGCATGGGCTCAGCCATGATGAAGCAGGTCATGGCTTCAAAAAATGTATCGTCGCTGCCTGAATTGCTGAAGCAGGCAAAGGAACTTGGTGTCAAGTTCATCGCCTGCGATATGGCAATGGATGTAATGGGCATTACCAGAGAAGAGTTGATTGAAGTTGATGAAGTAGCCGGTGTTGCAAGCTTTGTAGAAATGGCAAAACACAGCAACAATACCCTGTTTATATAATTGAGTTCAGTCCGAACGTGCCCGGCAAGCCGGGCAGTGATTAGTGGTTAGTGGGCAGTGGACAGATCTAAGGTGGCGAAGATATCTCACGCAGAGCCGCGGAGAACGCAGGGGTTGGAGGGCGAATGTCCTCATGA
The DNA here is from genome assembly GCA_012511845.1 of Lentisphaerota bacterium. GTDB lineage: Bacteria > Verrucomicrobiota > Kiritimatiellia > RFP12 > UBA3636 > JAAZFF01. The sequence goes on along the minus strand of JAAZFF010000337.1, from coordinate 4,747 downwards.
GCCGTGGTTGCGAGGCAACCTCAATAAGGTCAATACGGTCAATAAGTTTAAATTCCGAGTCCTGAGTCCCGTGTCCGAGGTCAGAATCGAGGCGTCAGGGCGTCATGGTCCCATATCGTCAAATATCTCCTGTGGTTTGCGGGGACGCTCACCCTCAAAATGGCGGCTTGCCGGGCTCCGTCCTGCTTATCTTTGCGGCAGTGCCCACTCCGACGAGATGGCTTCTGCCTGTTGCAGTACTGTTTGTACTGCTGCATCCTCGAGATCTGGCGGGTAGCCGTATTTGCGAAGGATACGCTTAACCAGCACACGCAAGCGGGCGCGTGCCGGCTCCCGCTGAGCCCAATCCACAGAGATGTTCTCACGCAGGCTTACAAGCAGCTCATGGGCAATTACTTTCAATTGGTCATTGCCCATTACTTCCACTGCGCTTTCATTTTCTGCAAGCGCATCGTAAAAGGCAATTTCCTCATCAGTCAGGCCTTCTTCCTCTCCACGCCGGCGCGCCGCACGAATATCCTTTGCAAGCTGGATAAGCTCCGACAAAACTTCCGCAGTAGTAATTGCATTGGTGTGATAGCGCGCTACTGCATCCTCTAGACGATCAGAAAATGCCCGCGTCTGCACTACATTTGTTTTACTGCGCGAGCGTATACTATCATTAAGCAGCTTGCGCAAAGCCTCAAGTGCCAGATTCTTCTTATCTATCTGCTCTATTTCCGAGAGGAACTCATCGGACAGGATGGATATATCAGGGCTTTGAATTCCGGCTGCAGCAAGTATATCAACGATTTCAGTAGAAACTACTGCCCGGCTTACAATCTGCTGGATTGCCAGCTCCCGATCGTACGGCGATCCGCCTGCACGTGCGCTGCTCTTTGCAAGTGCTGCCCTTACTGCCTGAAAGAAGCCGACTTCCTCCCTGATCTCGCGCGCCTCATCGGAGCTTGCAGCCAAGGCAAAAGCCTTGGAAAGAGCCAATACTGCGTCTTGATATCGGCGGTGAGCCTTTTTCTTCGCGTCATCGCTTGTTTCAAGTGCTGCCAGTTTCTGCTGTAGATTAAGTATCCACTCTATAGCGCCAGCCATAACCTCAAGGCGTTCTTTCGGTGTGCCTGTCAGTGCAGAACTGTAATCAAATCTGTGTCTTATACCTTCATCACCGGTGTGGCTGATACCACCATGTGCGGCAAACATGTCGCGTACAATCTCGAATTTTTCAAGCATAACGGCTACCGCCTCTGCTTCATCTATACCGGTGCTCTTTTGATCCTTGTGCGAATACTGTTGCAAAGCTGATTTCAGATTCTGCGCAATACCGATATAGTCAACAATAAGACCTGCAGGCTTATCACGGAAGACTCGGTTTACCCTGGCAATCGCCTGCATCAGCCCATGTCCCCGCATCGGCTTGTCTATGTACATTGTATGGACGCACGGGGCATCAAAACCGGTCAGCCACATATCACGTACTATTACGATTTTAAGCGGGTCATCAGGATCGCGAATACGTTTCGCAAGCAAATCACGCCGTCTCTTGTTGACAATATGCTCCTGCCAAACCTGCGGATCGCTTGCTGAACCGGTCATGACAATCTTTAATGCCCCTGCGTCATCGTCATCACTGTGCCACGCAGGGCGCAGTTTGACCAGTTCGTCGTAAAGCGCAACGCAAATCCGCCGGCTCATTGCCACTATCATTGCCTTGCCTTCCAGTGCCAAAACGCGCGATTCGAAGTGCGTCACCAAATCTTCGGCAACGAGAGCCAGCCGTTTTTCACTGCCCACGAGAGCTTCAACAGTTGCCCACTTCTGCTTCAGCCGCTCTTGTTCCTCTTCAGGTTCGTCCTCGGTCAACGCTTCAATCTCGGCATCAATCTTGGGCTTTTCGTCTTCATCAAGCTCGATGCGTGCAAGACGCGACTCATAGTATATCGGCACGGTGGCACCGTCCTCTACAGCACGACTTATATCGTATATATCGATATAGTTGCCGAAAACGGCAGGCGTATTAACATCGTCCGCCTCTATCGGTGTGCCGGTAAAGCCTATGAATGAGGCGTTGGGCAGCGCATCGCGCATGTACTTGGCAAAGCCGTATGAAACCTCGCCCGTAGAAGCATCCACTTTTGCCTTGAAGCCATATTGGCTCCTGTGTGCTTCATCGGCAATCACCACCACATTGCTCCGCTCCGTAAGCGGCTCCTCCACCTCGCCGAATTTCTGCAACGTTGTAAATATAACGCCGCCGGAAGCACAATTGAGCTGCTTCTTCAGGTCGTCCCTGCTGTCGGCCTGTACGGGAGTCTGACGCAACAGATCGCGACACATCGAAAATGTGGAAAAAAGCTGATCGTCGAGATCATTGCGATCAGTCAGCAACACCAGCGTCGGGTTTGCCATTGCCGGGTGTTTTATAAGCTGTCCTGCATAAAAAGCCATCAGCAGGCTCTTGCCTGAGCCCTGTGTATGCCATATTACTCCGGCGCGTTTATCACCTGCATCCTGCTCTCTCACGCTGGGGCGATCATATATTGCCGGATCCTCTTCTACAGCTTCACCTGCACCCGTAGCACGTATAGTAGATGCTACAGCATGGCGTACGGCATGGTATTGATGGTAGCCGGCAATAATCTTTACAAGCCCGGTGCTCGCCTCACCAAAAACAGTGAAGTCACGCAGAAACATCAAAAACCATTCTTTTTTAAAGATGCCTTCAATCAGTACCGACAGCTCTGGCGAACCTTTCGGCTCGATCGTACGTCCGTCAACGGTACGCCACGGCATGAATCGCTCCAGATCAGCTGAAAGCGAGCCGAATCGCGCCTCCATGCCATCTGAAGTCACGAGCAGGGCATTAGTTTCAAAAAGTTGCGGGATCTGCTGCTTGTAGGTCTGCAACTGGTTGAAAGCCGCACGTAAGTCTGCACCCATACTTCCAGGCGCCTTCAGCTCGACTACAGCCAGCGGCAGGCCGTTTACGAAAACTACTACATCGGGGCGCCGGTTATGCTGACCGTTTATCACAACAAACTGATTAACTGCCAGCCAGTCATTATGATCCGGTACATCAAAGTCGATAAGTTTTACCTTGCCGGAGATAAGTGATCCGCTATCATCAAAGTATTCTACCTCGACGCCTTCCGTAATCAGCTTGTGCAACCGCCTGTTTTCCTCGAGCAGTGTCGGCAACTCCGTCTGTACTATGCGCTGAATGGCGTCCTGCCGTGTTTCAAGCGGTATATGGGGGTTAAAGCGCGCAACCGCTTCCTTAAAACGCTTTTTAAGAATTACCTCAGCATAACTTTCTCGCTCAGGCGCCTCGCCATCGGGTCCTATACGTGTATCGCACTCAATTGCGTATCCCAGCGAATGGAGCTGTGCAAGCAGAATCTCTTCAAGATCAGCTTCAGGTAAATATTGCATCAGCTTTACCTCTCGCTATATTCGTCATTTACGTTGCCAAGAACAAATCTGGCGCATTCCTTCCGAAGCATTTCATAAGGGGTCATAAAATTTATATCCAGCCCCGCGCAAACATCGGGAATTTTTATGCGTCTTTCGGAATAAGACGGAATCTCATGTGTTACTACAATATGTTCACCGGCTAAAGCATGAGCTATCAGGTAGTAGTCGGCAATCTGGAAAAAGGAATTCACGGCTGCAGGCTCATAATCCTGCTGTGTTACCCATGTGCTCACTGTGCTGAAGTACGAGGCAACATTGCTGTCCGTTGCCAGAAATAAGCTGTCTCCATACTTTTTTGCCCACTCCGACAGTTCGTCATCACCAGCTTTGATTTGATCTGCAACCCTGTCGATGCTGAATACTCGACCTGTTGCATTATGCTCGATCAGCCACTGCCAGAAAGCAGGACAGAAGTCCAGACCGTAATGCAGGTTTTTTGCCTGTATAAAAACATTGGCGTCGATAAGATAAGTCATAGTAGCACCCCCATTTCACGTGCAGCATTATAAAAGGTAGAGCTTTTGCGCATTCCCAGCATTCGAAATGCATCTTGAAACAGCGTTTGTCCTTCAAGAGTACTCGTTAAAACGGCACTTACAAAACGTTTGCCTGTGCGTGCGCCCAGAGTGCGGTAATAGTTGCCGCCTCCGCTGCCTTTTTGCTCAACACTCCGGATACTGAATAGCTCTTCCTGATAGACATTCCAGAGCGTATCACTATTTATAAAACCTGCATCAAAAAGGCGTCGCAGGATAACTAATGTACTCACCTTGAACATCCTTGCCAGACGCTCCATTTCATCTTCCAGTACATTGTCGCTGTCGAACTCCTGCCGAATGTGCTCGAGGGGTACAAGAAATTCCGCAGCAACTTCGTTGCACCACTGCTCGACATCAAGCTCAGGTATCTTGCCTATATCAGTATCAGATACGCCGCTACTCCCGAGCCACAGATGAGCCATCTCGTGGCAGAGTGTGAACATCTGGGCAGACTTGCTGTCAGTGCCGTTTATGACAATCAGCGGAGCCAGATTATCTGCCAGGGCAAAGCCGCGAAACTCCTCAACGTCAAGGCGGCGACGGTTATTACTGCCCACAACGCCGCTCACCATAACGAGTATTCCGGCATCTTCCGCCTTGTCGATCAAATTGCGCAGAGCTGTCGTCCAGTTTGGTGATTTCCGGTGCTCTTCGACACTCAGCTTCAGGGTCTGTCGCATCTCTTCTGCGACATGCTTCGGTGTTTCCTTTACAGTTGCGCTGCCGACAAAGTCTAATTC
>JAAZFF010000336.1 GCA_012511845.1 Lentisphaerota bacterium | reverse complement strand
CTTCCATGCTATAGCCATTGTTACGTTTTGTTAGTGGCTTAATCGTTTGCTTGAGCTTTTGTTTGCTTCCGGGTTTTATCAGTTGCATCATTCGTTTTGCCTTGCTTAGTTTGAATCTGTAACCTAGGAAATCAAAATAGTTTCTCGGCAGATTCATGTCAACTACACGGCTCTTGTCGTGATTTAGCTCAAGTCCCGCCTCAGTCATCCATGTACTGATTAGGGAGAGCGCCTCTTCGGCTTGTTTCCGACTTTTGCATAGTACTACCATATCATCGGCATAACGAACCATTTGAAAGCCTCTCTGACTCATTTTCCAGTCAAGAGAATCCAGATAGATGTTAGCCAGAAGGGGACTTATTACTCCCCCTTGCGGCGTACCTTCCTTGCATTCCCACCTCAACCACAAGTAACCGTACAACTTACCAAGCGAGATATAGTAAGTTGGCATCTGCAATATCGCAGAAGCGCTTCGCCATTTCCCTAGCAGGCTCGCCACTGTTACCAGCCGAAACAGGTTCACTATTGTTTGGGACTGCAAGTCCACCTCCAGTTGCTTCCCACCCCACCTCACGGTGACGCAGTTACTTTCAGTTCTACTCCTGGTCTCGTCCAGAAGTAACCCGACTCTCACAGGTTGATTTCTTACCTTCACATTCGCACTAGAGCGTGTTTCTCTGCAAACCGCCGTGGCTGCAGAGTCTGGGACCGCAGGACTCCGTACCTGCATCGTGGTTGTTGAGCAAGGTAGGGCGCGTCTCTCCCGGCTTCGAATCCTATGTCGAGGCAAGCTGCAAACCGCCACTGATCATGTGGGTTAAGGTGGTGCAGACATATCATGCGAAAACGCAAAGAACGCGAAAAGAGAGCAATTTCTAAGCCGACAGCCTGACATCTCAATAGGGTCAATGCTGTCAATAAGGTCGATAGGTTCAGCCCCTTCTGAGTCTGAAGTCTGGAGTCTGAGGTCAAAATCGAATCATTCGATTCGCTCGACTCCTTATTCACTTCTCATGATAAGTGGGTAAGAAATTACATCGTTAAGATGCGGTACAAAACCCTGCGGTACCGGTACCTCGCAGCCACATGGTTTGCTTAAAAATGCGCCCTACCCTACTGCGCTGCAAAAGAAAACTACCCATCATCCACTGTCCACCAGTCTGGCATTACCGACAGATCGTACACGTTCATAGCGGAGCGGTACACGTTTCTCGTACGCGATCGCAAGAATAGAGCCCTGCCGTAAAAATAGATATTTCTTGCGCCAAAATCGGGTATGGGTACGAGAACAAGAACAGAAACGAGATCCGTTCCCTACCCGCAATATCCGTCTTTTTCTGTTTATTAAATTTAATTAATAGTAAAGGTATTAACAATTTCAATGCTTTTATTAACAGAGGCTGTTTATAAAAGTTTTATCAGAACTTGTTTTCTTTTTATTCATGAGATCATGTTAAACACCGATTTTACAAGGCTTTTAGAAGAACTGGTTTATTCACACAGAAACAATAAATACAATAGTTATAAACAGGTAGACAAAAACTGTTCATAACTTTCTGATATCTTTCAGGCAATCAGAACTTCTTGCGCGCAATGCTTCTTACAGCCACGCTGAGCATAGCCACATCAGCGGGGGTTACTCCGGGAATTCTTCCTGCTGCACCGAGATTTTGCGGTCTAATTTTTGCAAGTTTTTCCCTCGCTTCATATCTTATTGTTTGGATCGACATGTAATCTATTCCATCAGGGATAATTGTAGACTCACTCCGCTTGATGTTTTCAGCAAGTTTGTTTTCATGCTCAATATATCCCTTGTATCGTACCTCAATTTCTATCTCATTAACTACTTCTTGAGGCAGATCCAGTGCTCCCGGCAGCATTGAATAATTCATGCCGACACGACAAAGATGGGATGCCAAAGGCACTCCGGTAAGTCTTTCCTGATTCAGACGCTCTACTTCAGAATCTATTATTTTCTTATACTTCTTCGTTTCATCAAGGAAATCACGGTTTACAAGACCCAATTGATTCGAAAAGGTCATCAATCTGTAGCGTGAGTTGTGCTGACGAAGTATAAGACGTCTCTCAGCCCTGGAAGTAAACATTCGATACGGCTCGTTTGTACCTTTGGTAACAAGATCATCAATCATAACACCGATATATGCATCTGTTCTTGACAGTATAATGGGAGGGTCATCGTTTAAAGAACGGGCAGCATTCACTCCAGCCATAAAGCCTAGTGCTGCAGCTTCCTCGTATCCTGTAGTGCCGTTTACCTGTCCGGCAAGATATAGTCCGTGTATAAACTTCGACTCAAGCGAAGGGAACAGATCCCGCGGATCATAAAAGTCGTATTCAATAGCATATCCAAAATCAATAATTTCAGCTTTCTCAAGCCCAGGAACAGAGTGAACCATGTCAAACTGCACATCACGGGGCAAGCTGCATGAAAGACCGTTAGGGTATTCAAGATTAAGTTCAGAGCAACCCGATTCAGGCTCTATAAACACATGATGGTGTTCCTTTTCAGAAAATTTGACAACCTTGTCTTCCAAAGAAGGACAATAGCGTACACCTGTTCCAATAATACCGCCGCCGTATAACGCTGATCTTTTCAGATTGGAACGGACAATTTCATGAGTTTTCGGGGTTGTTTGACTTAAAAAACAGGGAACCTGTTCGCTGTCAGGCAACCATACCGGCTTAAAATGTTCCACGTGGAACATTTTGGGAGTGTTTTTAACGCCGGGATGACCTCTGTAGGGGCTTTTATTTACAGAACTCTCTTTCTCCTGTGGTAAAAAATTGTCTGAATAGACACTATTTAGTTCATCTGTGGTTGATTTAATGGAAAAAGTATCGGCAAAATGTTCCACGTGGAACATTTCTCCTTTTGCCGCCGCCTTTCCAGCCTCCCACGAAAAAAGCGGAGCGGGATCTTCTCCATCTTGTCTCGTCATTGCAGAGTAATCGACACTGGACGGCTTGAGTCTTGGCGGAGGTCCTGTTTTGAGGCGCTCCTTGGAAAGACCCATCTTTTCGAGTTGTTCTGCCAGCAGATTGGATGCAGGGAACCCACCGCCACCACCCGGTGTGACTTCATCACCAATATGGATTGTGCCCCTGAGAAATGTTCCTGCTGTAATAATAACCCTTTTTGAGCTTATATCACCTTTTTTTAAGGTTTTTACGCCGGCGACAATATCGCCTTTTAATACAAGACCAACAACCTCATCTTCCAAGACGGTCAGATTTGCTGTTTGATGGACAACTTTTGTCATTCTGTATGAGTATACATGCTTATCGCATTGAACACGATTGGCATGCACTGCAGCGCCGCGCCTTGTATTCAGGACACGGAATTGAAGTCCAGCATAATCAGTGTTTCTGGCGATTTCTCCACCAAGGGCATCTAATTCAAAAACAAGGTGCGATTTTGCAAGACCTCCAACTGAAGGATTGCACGGTAAAAACGCAAGATCTGAGGCGCTGAGGCTGATCAGTAAGGTTTTCACACCGGATCTTGCTGATGCAAGAGCTGCCTCACACCCCGCATGTCCGCCTCCTACTACTATTATTTCAAAATCACAATCCATTGTTAAGTAATCTTTCTTATATCCTATTATTAAGCTTTAGATTGTACGATATTTGCTGATTTTTCTCAAGAAAACTGAAGATATTTCAAATTAAGTTTTGAATGCGTAGAAGTGAGAGTATATTTTGGTGCAGCCTTATGGGGGCAGGGGTCAATTTGATGTAGTGGCGTCGTGAAGTTACTAAGAAAAGCAGCGGGTAGCAGATAGCCGAACGTGAACATTTTGACCTTATTGACCCTATTGACAGCATTGATGTACTAAACAGGATAAATGAAGCGGGCACAGACAGGAATGTCTGTGCTACAGTCTGCGGCACAGGAGCAAACTACCCACTGCCCACTGCACACTACCCACTGGCACGGCTTGCCGGATCGTGATGCGAGTACAGAGCCTTGTAATCTCAGGCTCGGCAACCATACAGCAGCTGCGGCGCGCTACGGAGAGCGTCGCCCTACCACCGATCACTGGCGCGGCTTGCAGGCGGACCGTTGAGCAGCGAAGGTAGGGCGCGTTTCTCCGCAAACCGCCGTGGCAGTTATGACGCAAGCGGGGCGCCAAGCCTTTCGGGCAGTGATCAGTGGACAGTGGGCAGTGGGTAGTTTGCTCTGTCCCGTCCTGATATACATTGACACTTATTTAACCCAAATAAGGAGATTAAATGAGACAACAAATAGTGTAT
>JAAZFF010000335.1 GCA_012511845.1 Lentisphaerota bacterium | reverse complement strand
GGAGAGCCCATGTCATGTGTCGTAGGCGGTTTCAAAGTTAATTACCATACGACCCCCGGAAGCTACGAACACAAAATGGGAATAAAGGAAGGCGGCAACATGGCGCTTTTAGCCGGTGTCGGTCCAATGGGGCTCGGAGCCATTGATTATGCAATTAACGGACCCCGCCGTCCCGGTTTGCTCGTTGTAACTGATATTGATGAAGCCCGTCTGGCACGTGCAGCATCTATTTTTACTCCCGAGGCAGCTGCTGAGAAAGGTGTAAAGCTTGTTTATCTCAATACATCGGGTATCGAAGATGTGCCGGCTGAACTGCTGAAGTATTCAGGACCAGGGGGATACGATGATGCTTACGTTTATGCGCCGGTGGCAGCTTTGATCGAGCAGGCGGATGCAATATTAGGTTTTGACGGATGCCTTAATTTCTTTGCCGGCCCTACACGGACTGACTTCACTGCTGATTTCAACTTTTATAACGTGCACTACAACGGCACACACGTGGCGGGCAACAGCGGTGGTACAACAGACGACCTTATAGAATCCCTGCAATTAATGTCAGAAGGTAAAATTAATCCATCTGCAATGATTACACATATCGGCGGTCTTGACAGCGTAGTTGAAACAACGCTTGACCTCCCGAATATAAAAGGTGGTAAAAAGCTTGCTTACACCCAGATCAGTATGCCGCTGACTGCAATTGAGGACTTGGAATCTCTCGGGAAAGATAATCCTGTATTTAAAAAACTTGCAGAAATAGTTGCAGGCAATAATGGAATATGGTGCCCGGAGGCTGAGAAATATCTGCTCGCCAACGCTCTCCCGATTTAACGTGGAAGATAAAGGCGATATGTTGTAATAAAAAAAAGTCAGTGAAAACAAATGAACGAACTCGACAAAGACTTTGATAAATACGGCAGTATTGTTAATCTCGTTTCGCCCGCCATACGTACTTTATTTACGAATAAAGGTTTAGGCCATGTGACGTTTTCTGAAGGATCTTCTATAGATAAATCCGACAATAAAATTCCATATTCAGATGAAATTGAATGTATTTACACGGAACTGGAAAATCTTTCAAAAAATGGCATATGTCCCAAAAGTCTTTTTATTGAAAAAATCGGCTGTTTCTCAATCTCGGAAAACAGTAAACAAAATTCCCGGCTTGAAGGCCGGGTTTGTATTGTTACCGGTGCAGCACAGGGCTTCGGGAAAGGCATTGCCGAAGGGCTCGCCGAGGCTGGCGGATTCCTGGTGATTGCGGATCTGAATGATGCCCTTGCACAAGAAGTAGCAGACGAATTAAATAAAAAACATGGCGAAGGTACAGCATCGACGATCAAAGTCGATGTCGGCAGCGAGGACTCTGTCCGTGAAATGTGCGAAAAAACCGTTGAAGTTTTCGGCGGCATCGACTTGCTTGTAAGCAACGCCGGCGTACTCAGGGCAGGCGGTCTTGACGAAATGACGTTGGCTGACTTTGACTTTGTAACACGGATAAATTATACGGGATTTTTCCTCGCAACTAAATATGCGTCACGCCCGATGAAAATCCAGGCGCGATTTAATAGTGAGTACTATGCAGACATCGTGCAGATAAACTCAAAGTCAGGGCTGGAGGGCTCGAATAGAAATTTTGCATACGCCGGTGGCAAATTCGGCGGAATAGGGCTTGTGCAAAGCTTCGCAAAGGAGCTAGTCGAGAGTAGCGTGAAAGTTAATGCGATCTGCCCAGGCAACTATTATGAGGGTCCTCTGTGGAGCGACCCGGAAAAAGGTCTTTTTACACAGTACTTGAAGGCGGGTAAAGTGCCGGGAGCTGAAACTGTTGAGGATGTATACGAATCATACGTCAGTAAAGTGCCGATGCGCCGCGGCTGTTCGCCTGAGGATGTTACTAAAGCCATACTTTACTGTGTAGAACAAATTTATGAAACCGGCCAGGCAATACCGGTAACCGGTGGACAAAACATGCTTAAGTAAGATAGGAAGGAGTTCAGAATCATGGCAACTGCAGTAATAATGCCTCGTCAGGGACAATCAGTTGAAAGTTGTATTATAAGTAAATGGCATAAAAAAGTGGGTGACCGGGTTGACGTCGGTGACAACCTGTTTACGTACGAAACGGACAAAGCAATGTTCGATGAGACGGCAAGTGTTGCAGGGACTCTGATTGCTGTTTTCTTCTCGGAGGGCGATGATGTACCGTGCCTCATGAATGTGTGCGTGATCGGTGAAGAGGGAGAGGACGTATCGCAGTTTGCGCCTGCCGGCAGTTCAGAACCAGCGGTGCCGGCTCAGAAAGAAACTGCTGCTGAAAAACAACCTGCCCCCTCCCCTGCTCCCGTTGTCATTCAGGAAGTGCGCGGTGACAACTCTGCAGCAAGTCCTCGCGCTAAAAATCTCGCAGTACGCTCAGGCGCTGACTTGCGTGCTGCACAGGGTAGTGGTCCGTCCGGACGCATTATAGAACGCGATGTAAAGGAACTTATAAGCGCCGGGATTATGTCCACTCCGGCAGCAGGAGACTACCCCGCAGGAACAACAGGAACAGGTATCGGCGGAAGAGTCTCTGCAGGTGATGCCGTCGTTTCATCCGCACACACAAAACCTGCTGAAGTAACCGGGGACGAAGCCCCTGAAACATGGACGGAAAAGCATACAAATATCCGAAAACTCATAGCCGGTGCAATGCATGCGTCCATATCCGAAATGGCGCAGCTCACACTCCATACAACGTACGATGCAACCGACGTAACTGATTTAAGAGAGCGCCTTAAAAATGCATTAAAGAAAGGTCTGGGCAGCAGCTCTTTAAAACCCATGACTGTACCGACTTTCGGAGATATACTCCTTTATGCAGTATCAAGAGTTCTTCTGAATCATCCCGGCTGCAATGCCCATTACGACAATGAAAAGATGACATACTTCAAGCATGTCAATCTCGGCGTTGCCATCGACACCCCACGTGGGCTGATGGTTCCGACGCTTTTCAAAGCCGACCAGATGAGCCTGGCTGAAATATCAGCAAAGGTCAAAGAATATGCGCAGGCATGCAGAAGCGGAACAATTGCACCTGATCTTCTGACCGGCGGGACGTTTACGGTGACAAACCTCGGCACGTTCGGCGTCGAAAACTTCACTCCCGTAATCAATCCGCCCCAGACATGCATTTTGGGTGTTGGCAATATTATAGGACGAGTCCGCAATGTCTCCGACAAGCTGACAGTTTATCCTGCCATGGGGCTGTCCCTGACCCTTGATCACCGGGCAATAGATGGCGCCCCTGCTGCACAAATGCTAAAAGACCTCGTTACTTATCTTGAGCATTTCTCACTGATGTCGGTGGGAGGGAGCAACTGATATGTATGACCTCATTGTAATCGGCGGAGGACCGGGCGGCTATCTTGCTGCACAGCGGGCTGGAGAAAACGGTCTCAACACCCTTCTGATTGAAAAAAACAAACTCGGCGGAGTATGTCTCAACGAAGGTTGCATACCCTCAAAGGCATTTTTAAACAGTGCCAAGATTTTTGACCAAGCTAAAAACAGCAGTGTATTCGGTGTGACAACTGAAAAAGCTGCAATAGATCAGTCAGCAGTAGTGTCACGCAAGAACAAGGTTGTCAAAGCACTCGTATCGGGTGTGGGTGCTGCCATGAAGGCTGCCAAAGTAACAGTAAAATACGGCACGGGCGTCATAGCGGGGCGTGATGCTGATGGCGTGATATCTGTTTATGCAGACGAAGAAAAATTTGAGACAAAACGGCTTATAATAGCGACAGGATCTGAAATAGTCATCCCGCCGATTCCCGGTGTAAGTGAAGGACTTAAAGATGGAACAGTTATAACGAGCAGGGAGATTCTTGACCTTGAAACCATACCTGAGACGATGACGATCGTCGGCGCCGGAGTAATAGGTCTGGAGATGGCAAGTTATTTTCAGATGTGCGGCTGCAAGGTTACAGTTGTTGAGATGCTCGACCACATTGCCGGCAACATTGATCGCGAAATGTCATCCCTCCTGCAGAAGACGTACGAGAAGCGTGGTATAGAATTTAATCTGAACTGCAAGGTTACAAAGGCAGGCGGCGGATTTGTTGAAATTGATGATGCCGGGATTACCAGAAAAATTCCTGCCGAGCGTGTTCTAATGAGTGTCGGGCGCAGACCTGTGATAAAAGGCTTTGGACTCGAATCAATCGGAGTCTACACTGAGCATGGGCGTATTGTTGCGGATGCTCAAGGTCGCACTAATGTACCAGGTGTTTTTGCTATCGGCGATGCAAACGGAGTCTGGATGCTCGCACACGCAGCATACCGCGAAGCGGAAGTGGCAGTGAACACAATACTTGGTAAGAAAGATACCATGCGTTACGATGCAATGCCTTCAGTTATATATACAAATCCGGAGATGGCATTCGTTGGCGAAACAGAAGAAACATGTCGTGAAAAAGGAATCGCTTATAAAAAGCGTGAATTGCCGATGGGCTACAGCGGCAGGTATCTTGCGGAAAACGATGTTGTCGAAGGAAAGATAAAGGTTCTTTTTGACGAATCAACCAACCGCATGATCGGTTGCCACATGGTAGGCAGTTATGCATCCGAGATAATTCTTTCAGCCACGATAATGGTTGAAACACAGATGCGCGTGGAAGACATGAAAGAGATAATTTTCCCTCATCCCACTGTGGGTGAGATTATTCGAGAGGTGCTTTAAGCTACCGGAGTTACAATAACATTAAATAGTTTCAGGAAATTAAAATGCCAAAACAATTACCAATCGATCCCGCAGAAATCAGAAAATCAGGCTGGATTACCTTCGAGAAGATCCCTGTAAATCAATATAAAAAAGATGTCGCTGATGAGTCAAAAAACTTCAGCAAAAAAGACTTCCTTCGTATTTACAGGGACATGCGTATGATCCGTGAATTTGAGAGCATGTTATTGTCGATCAAGACAACCAACTCATACAACGGACTTGAATACAACAATCCCGGACCCGCACACCTTTCTATGGGTCAGGAAGCAGCCGCTGTCGGGCAGGCATACCTGCTTACGCCGGACGACTACATCTTCGGTTCGCACAGAAGCCACGGCGAGATTCTTGCAAAGGGACTTTCCGCAATTAACCTTCTCAACGACAAGGAACTTCTTGCCGTCATGGAAGGTTTTCTTGATGGGAATACATTCCGTGTTGTTGAAGACTCGAATAAGGGTCGTGATATTTCTGTAAAAGATCTTGGAATTGAGTTTCTGATTTACGGAGCATTGGCTGAAATATTTGCGAAAGACACCGGCTTTCACAGAGGACTCGGCGGCTCGATGCACGCCTTCTTCCTGCCATTCGGAATTTATCCCAACAATGCTATCGTCGGCGGATCCGGCACGATTTCAACAGGTTCTGCACTGTATAAAAAGATCAACCGGAAGCCCGGCATTGTAATTTGCAACATCGGTGACGGCTCACTCGGTCGCGGTCCCGTATGGGAAGCCATGTCACTGGCGGCAATGGACCAGTTCCGCACATTGTGGGAGGGTGACATGAAGGGCGGACTTCCCATCATGTACAACATAATGAACAACCAGTATGCCATGGGCGGACAGACTCGTGGCGAAACAATGGGATACGATTTCGCTGCCCGCATAGGCGCCGGTGTAAACATTGAACAGATGCATGCAGAGAGAATCGATGGTTACAATCCATTAGCCGTTATCGATGCTATGAAACGGAAGCTCAAGATCCTGAAGGATAAAAAAGGTCCGGTCTTTCTTGATACTGTCACATACCGCTATTCCGGGCACTCACCATCTGATGCAGATTCATACCGCACCCCGGAAGAGAAAAAGGCGTGGGAAGAAGTCGACTCTATCGCGGCATTCAGGAAAGAGCTTACAGAAGCAAAAATTCTAACTGATGCTCAATTTGATGAAATCGATGAAAACGTTGTAGCAACAATTACAAAAGCAGTCAGTCTTGCCATCGACCCTGTTGTATCTCCAAGAATGGATCTGGTCCAAAATCCGGGAGCTATTGAAAAACTCATGTTTTCTAATGGACGGATTCCCTCAATGGATACAGCAAAACCGGACATGCTTCAAAAGCGTGAAGATAACCTGCGTGTGCAGCAGATATCCCGGAAAGAGAGATTTGCATTTGACGCCGAAGGCAAAGCTGTTTCCAAAAACCGAGTTTTCCAGCTACGGGACGCACTCTTCGAAGCTATTCTCGACAAATTTTATGAAGACCCTACCCTTGTTGCATACGGGGAGGAAAACCGTGACTGGGGCGGAGCTTTCGCCGTGTACCGCGGACTGACCGAGGCAGTACCCTATCACCGTCTTTTCAATACACCCATATCTGAGGCAGCTATTGTCGGTTCTGCAGTCGGATACGCCATGAGCGGAGGTCGCGCACTCGTCGAATTGATGTATGCCGACTTCCTCGGCTGCGCCGGCGATGAAGTTTTCAACCAATTGCCGAAATGGCAGGCTATGTCGGCGGGACTTGTCAAAATGCCTGTAGTACTGCGTGTTTCAATCGGCTCCAAATACGGAGCTCAACATTCACAGGACTGGACATCGCTTTGCACACATATCCCCGGGCTCAAAGTTGTCTTCCCGGTAACACCGTACGATGCAAAGGGCCTCATGACGACAGCACTGAACGGCACAGATCCCGTGGTGTTTTTTGAAAGTCAGAGAATATACGATATCGGCGAACAGTTCCATGAGGGCGGTGTGCCGACGGAAAGTTATGAAATTCCTTTTGGAGAGCCCGATGTGAAACGCCCTGGTAAAGACCTGACTATCCTGACAATAGGCGCAACGCTTTACCGAGCGCTTGAAGCAGCAAAGATCTTTAATGAACAGTACGGAATAGATGTGGAAGTTATCGACGCACGTACGCTTGTGCCGTTCAATTACGAAAAAGTTGTCGAGTCCGTAAAGAAAACAGGAAAAATAATCGTAGCGGGCGACTCCTGCGAGCGGGGTGGATATCTCAACGATGTGGCAAGAAATATCGGCACCTTCTGCTTTGATTATCTCGATGCACCTGTCGCAGTCGTCGGATCACGCAACTGGATCACCCCCTGCCATGAACTCGAAAATGAATTCTTCCCTCAACCGGGATGGTTTATAGATGTTTTCCATGAGCAGATTCAACCGATAGCCGGCTACGTGGCACTGGAAAGCTTCACTGAAGTTGAACTCATGCGCAGAAGCCGTTTAGGAGTCTGATTTACAAAATGCAGCATTCTATCGCACAACTTAATGCTCCCGGGCGGGAAGAGAGACTCAATGCACTTCGACATCTTAAAAAGATGCTTGATGGTGGCAGTATAGCCCGTCCATCGACAGGGAAGGATGTGAACAATCACATACACACAACCTTTTCATTCTCGCCGTACTCGCCGTCAAAGGCGGTATGGTTTGCATACATGGCAGGTCTTTCAACTGCCGGCATAATGGATCACGACTCCGTAGGCGGAGTAAGGGAGTTTATTGAAGCCGGCGATATCCTGAAACTTCCTGTTACAATCGGGGCGGAAGTTCGCGCCAGCTTCGATGATACGCAATTTGATGGCAGAAAGATCAACAACCCGGATCAGGATTCATGTGCGTATCTTGCACTCCACGGAATACCGCATAGCCGCATTGATGTTGTTGCAGCTTATCTTGAACCGCTGAGAATGGCAAGAGCTGTCCGCAATCGGAAAATGACGGATAATCTTAACAGGCTGCTCTCCCCTGCCGGAATCAGCATTGATTACGACAGGGATGTTGTCCCGTTATCTGAATGGGAGAATGGAGGCGAAGTTACAGAACGTCACCTCCTGTATGCCGTAGCCGGTAAACTTATCGGAGAGTACGGCATCGGGGCGGAGCTTGTCGGTACTCTGAGAGAAACGCTTGAAATAGACATCTCGCAAAAAGTTGAGACTAAACTCGCTGATTCATCAAACCCTTATGTCCGTTACGACTTGCTCGGAGTACTCAAGGGTGAATTTGTGGAAAAATTCTACGTAAAGGCGACAGACGAATGTCCGCACATTACAGACCTTGCCAAATTCGCAAAAGAAAATGGAATAATCCTTGCGTACGCCTATCTCGGAGATATCGAGGAATCTGTAACAGGAGATAAAAAGGCACAGAAGTGCGAAGATGAATATCTCGATGAACTGATTGAATATCTCGTTGAGATCGGTTTTGATGCCGTTACATACATGCCCTCGCGCAATACACGAGCCCAGCTCGTACGGCTGCGTGCGCTATGTGAAAAACACGGACTTTTCCAGATAAGCGGAGAAGATATCAATCAGCCGACGCAAAAATTCATCTGCAAGGCAATGAGAGATCCGTTCTTCTCCAATCTATACGATGCCGCCTGGGCTCTCATCGGTCATGAACGCCTGGCAACTGAAGATATTTCAAAAGGTCTCTTTTCCTCTGAGACCAAACTTGCTCACCCCGATCTTGACTACCGAATCGCAACATATCGCGATGCCGCAAAATCAATAATGAAAAATGAATGACTTTTTCGAAACTAACAGTGACAAACTAAAAGAATATATCAACATGTCAAACGCTGCCGGCAGTCGTTCCGACTACGTTCAGGGCGGCGGAGGAAACACATCGGTCAAGCTTGATGACAACCTGATGGCTATAAAGGCTTCAGGTTTCTGTCTTGATCAAATTTCTGTTGACGACGCTTACGCTGTTCTCAACTATGCTGCCATAAGGGAGTTTTATTACAACACTGATCCCGGCACACTTGATGATATTGAGAAAGCCGGATCAGCAAAAGCAAAGGAAAGCATTCAGAACATTCCAGGACTGCCGAAGTTGCGTCCTTCGGTTGAAGCCGGTTTTCATTCCCTGCTCGATACATTTGTTCTGCATACCCACCCTGTGTATGCCAATCTGGCAGCCTGCTCCGCAGAGGGTGCGGAAGTAGTCCAGGAAGCGCTTGCAGACATGGGGCACAGTCATGCCTATGTACCGTATATCAACCCCGGCGCACAGCTTACTTTTTCGATAATGAACATTACGAATGAGGTCGAAAAGAACACTGGCAAGAAACCTGCCATAATTTTCATGGAAAATCACGGTCTCATAGTCACCTGCCCCACCGGAGCGGAATGTCTCAAGCTCAGCGATGAAGTGAACAAACGTATTGCCCGGGCGTATGGAGTCACATTCGACGACTGGCCGGAAATTATGCTTGAGACCGGACCCGGAGAAGGAACCTGGATATCAGTAACAGCATGGCTTAAAAATCAGCTTCTCACACGCGACTGGAACCTCGATTTCTTTACAAAGCAGTCACTGTATCCTGATTAGCTTGTATTCCTCAACGGACAGGTTGATGTTGTGGAAAGAGGCAACCTGACCTCTGCTCTCATATCCGGCAATAAAATCTCAAACAAATGCACTATTTTCCGCGAAACAGGAGAAGTCTATTACACTTGCGAGCGCAAAGAAGCTCAAACGATTGAGGAAACACTGTGTGCAATTCTATTTATTACTGAAACGATTATAAAGTCTGGGCGCCACATCTGTACAATGGATGAAGCCGGAAAAGACTTTATCAGCGG
>JAAZFF010000334.1 GCA_012511845.1 Lentisphaerota bacterium | reverse complement strand
CTACTACACCCCCGATACCTACAAGTGAACCGGCAAGTGAATAACGTACAAAAAGCTTCAAATCCGTTTCAACTCCCGATAAAAACAGAAGCAAAATAGAAGCTACAGTGCAAAAACCGTAAAGTTCGGGCGTTACAGGAAAAGTAACACCAGCACCGGGAGCAGGAAATAATCCGCTGGAAAAAATACCTCCGAGATTCATGCTTCCAAACGCATAGGGACCAATTGCTATGCCTGCCATAAGCTCGCCCAATACACTCGGTATTTTTATGCGTTCTGCTAACATTCCACTAAGTCTGGCTGCAAAAAGAATAATTCCTATTTGTATTGCAAGCATCAGCATCTTGGAGGGCATCTCATTATCAGGAAGCGACCCTGCAGATTCTAAAGCCAATACAGGCATTACGCCAAAAATAAAAATTACAGCCAAACAGGCGACACGTTTATATCGCATAGTTGTGCAAACCTTATTAAATAAAACACACGACATCCCAAAGAAATGTCGCTTATAATGATAAAATCTTTCGCCCTCTCAAAGCTCATAGGCGTAATTTAACGCTAATGGTGGGAGATACTGGACTCGAACCAGTGACCCCTTGCATGTCAAGCAAGTGCTCTAACCAACTGAGCTAATCCCCCAGCGAAAGACAACAATCGGAAATACTACACTATACGCCTCTATTGTGTCAACAAACTTTTTAGCAGCTTGACACATTCATCAGATATGATGTTCAATGTAAGAGGACTGACTCAAAAGATTTAAACCGATATCACTTTTAGCGGCTCTAATGAATGAAACTGCAACAGCATCCGGGTATGCCCTGGAAATAAACGGCGTCGAAAAATCGTACGGCAACGTCCGGGTTTTAAACGGCATAGATTTCTCCTTGCAGAAAAATCGTATCGCAGGTCTTGTCGGGGGCAACGGTGCAGGTAAATCAACTCTCGCCAAATGCATAGCCGGTTACTTGGACTTCGAGAAAGGTTCAATCAGATGTGATGCCTCTATCGTAATGATTCCGCAGGAATTCATGCTGATCCCTGAAATGAAAGTCTATGAAAACCTTTTTCTTGGCAGTGAAATACATAAGTACGGCTTTGCTGATAAAAAAGAAATGATCAGACAAGCGTCTGAAGCGTTAGATAAGCTTGAAGCCGATATCGATCCGGAAGCACGAGTCGAAAATCTGGGTGTAGCAAAAAGACAGATGGTCGAGCTGGCAAAATCCATAATTTTCCCTTCTTCGGTTTTAATTATGGATGAACCCACAACTGTACTCGACAGGGATGAGACTGATGTTCTCTTCAACCTGTTGAAGAGGTACCGTGACTCCGGCGGAAGCGTCATTTACATAACACATCGCTTATACGAACATGCTGAACTTTGCGATGATATATGCGTAATGCGAGATGGCGATATTGTATTTTACGGAGCTGCAAATACAGTTACGCCTCACAAAGTTGCCCAACTTATGGTAGGAAAGAATCTCGACGCCCTTTTCCCCGAAAAAATTCAAACAACTTCGGATGCACCTGTACTTCTGGAAATTGATGATATATCGTCCGGTGAAGTTATCAGAAACATTTCCTTCAAATTAAAAAAAGGTGAAATTCTCGGTTTGACCGGATTGGCTGGTTCCGGAAGAACAGAGCTTGCGGAAACCATTTGTGGAATAAGAGCAAAGACTTCCGGTTCGATCATTATAGATGGGGAAAGCCATGCTATTCGCTCCATGTACGATGCGCATAAAGCCGGTTTGTCATATTTGTCTGAAGATCGTCAGGGCACAGCTTTATTGCTCGATGATTCGGTGGAAAAGAATACAGTCCTGTCTTCACTGTCACAGTATTCAGTACATGGAATTATAAACTTCATTAAATGTGAAACTGCAGCCGGGCAATATGTATCCGATTTTAATATTGCAACAAGAGGGATTGATTCTCCTGTGAGAACACTCAGCGGCGGCAATCAGCAAAAAGTTGCAATAGCAAAGGAGCTGAATACCGGACCGCGCATTTTCATCTTTGATGAACCGACACGCGGAGTAGACGTAGGAGCCCGTTCTGAAATCTACAATGTAATACACACCCTCGCTTCGGAGGACATGGCATGCATCCTGATTTCATCAGACCTTGAAGAAATAACAGGAAACTGCAGCAGGGCACTGGTCATGCGCGGAGGAGAACTTGCCGGCGAGCTCGAAGGAAAGCTGTTGAAAGAAGATGAAATAATGTATCTGGCGACTGGGATTAAATAACATGCAAATCGTTAATAAGAGAATCAGAAAAATCGCACGGCGTCTCAATGGACCTTATCTTGCCCTAACGGCTCTGCTGATCGTCTGTACTTTCACGAGCGAGGTGTTTTTTACCGTTCCCAATTTATTGAACATAACTCGGCAAGTCTCATACAGCGGGATCATCGCTCTCGGGATGACTTTTGTTATTGTTGCCGGTGGCATTGATTTATCCGTAGGTTCACTGTTTGCCCTTGCCGGGGTATCGGCAGCGCTTGCCATACAGCATTGGTCTTTGCCCCTGTCTGTAAAACTTGGTTTATCACTGGAGATTACTGGAGTCATAATCGGCTTGCTGGCAGCAATGCTTTCAGCCATAGCCGGTACTGTTGCAAATGCCCTTATCATTGTTTACGGAAAACTGCCTCCCTTTATTGCAACTCTCGGAACCTTGTCGATTTTCCGTTCCCTGGCACTATTTTCAGCTGCATCGGGAACACTTTCTGTTGATAATAACGCACTGAAATCAATAGGAACTGCCCAGATCTTCGGGATACCATTGCCTGCTGTTGTAATGTTGTTTTTGGTAGTTATTTTTGAATTTATCTTGAGTGCAACAGTGTTCGGACGGCATGTATGCGCACTCGGCTCCAATGAACGTGTTGCGCGGTTTGCCGGTATTCGCGTCAACGCTGTAAAGTTCATTACGTACATTCTGCCCGGTCTGTGCATAGGCATCAGTGCTTTCATGTTTCTTACAAGACTCGGTTCTGTAAGCAGCTCCGATGCCGGTATGTCATACGAACTGGATGCGATAGCCGCTGTAATAATAGGAGGCGCCTCCATGTCAGGCGGGCGTGGTTCACTCCGCGGAACTCTGGCAGGGATACTGATTCTCGGCGTCGTCTCAAACATTCTCGATTTATGGGGTGTCTCCGCCAACCTCAAGGGCGTTGTGAAAGGCCTCGTAATAATAGTCTCAGTTCTAATACAACGAAAGGAAAAAACATCATGAAAAATCTTGCACTTGCACTGATACCCGCCCTGCTCTGCACAGCCGTTTTATTGTCAGGTTGTAGCAGAGATGAAAGTTCTGCCGCTAAAACAACACACAGGATCGGTATTTCAATACCCAGTGCCGATCATGGATGGACTGGAGGGGTTGTTTACCACGCAAACAGAATTAAGAAAGAAATCGAAAAAGAAAACCCGGATACACGGGTTATCGTTTCAACAGCAGCCACATCGGGAGAGCAAGTAGATAGAATTGAGAATTTAATTGTACAAAAAATTGATGCTCTCGTAATACTTCCTTCTGAGCCGGCACCATTAACCGGTATATGCAAAAAAGCTGTCGAACAAGGAATCAAACTCATCGTAGTCGATCGCAATCTCGCTGATCCCATTCAACATCTTGCTGTTGTGGGAGACAACCCGGGGTTCGGCAGGGCTGCCGCTGAAGTGATTGCAAAAGAACTCGATGGAAAGGGCGAAATAGTAATCATGGAAGGAGTTCAGTGCGATGTAAACACGCAGCGGATAGAAGCATTCAAGGAAGTTCTATCTGAATATCCAGAAATGAAGATAATAGGCTCTGGATCTGCAGACTGGAATACTGAAAAAGGTCTGGCACTTATGGAAAACTTCCTTCAGAAGCATCCCAGAATCGATGCAGTGTGGACAGGTGACGATGATGTTTCAATCGGCGCTCTCAAGGCATATGAAGAATCGAAACGTAACGACACAAAGGTGTTTGTAGGAGGCGGCGGGAGCAGGGAAATAATCAAGCGCATAATCGATAAAGATCCCCTCGTAAGGATAACAGTTACCTATCCGCCTGAGATGATTGCCGTAGCTGCTCAGGAAGCTGTAAAAATAATCAAGGGTGCTGAAATTGAAAAAGACTTGATTGTTGTTCCGGCTGTCGTAGTTGATTCTTCAAATGCGGCAGAACATTACCATCCCGATTCAGCATATTGATGAACTATTCTGAACCTGCCAACTGGATTGTAAACGAATTTTATTCTAAAAATAAAAACCGGGAATACGATCTTTTCTACATCTACCCTACCCTGGTTTCATGTTTTAAAAAGCCTTTGATGGATCTCGGTGACCCCAACGTGGAACTAAAAACACTTGGGTTTGTAACAGCGCAGGTTGAACTTTTCAAGGATTCACGACAGTTTGCGCCTTTTGTCCGTCAACTCGAATACAACAGGAGCATGAAGTATCTGCTCGGAGACAAGTCTCTTTCGCCGCTCGTTCAGGTAGGTGCAGATGATGCGGTGGCAGCGTTCAGACACTACCTCAAACACTGGAATGACGGCAGACCGTACATCCTGTTCGGGCACAGTCAGGGTTCTGTAAATCTGTATGAAGTCATGAAACGTTGCCCGGAAATAAGTACGGAGAATGGTTTTGTGGCAGCATATCTGCTGGGTTTGCCGTATACGAGCGGAAGCAAAATACTTTCAGACTTTAAAGGGCGCAACATATCGCCGGCAAAGGGTGCCGACGATATTTCAGTAATCATAGGCTGGAACACGCAGTCGACTGATGCTGTCAATCCAATTTATGCCATGCCCGGTGCGTATGTAATAAATCCGTTAAACTGGCGTACAGATGAAACTCCGGCAACCCCGGAGCAGAATATAGAGTCAGTGTTCTACTACTATAATGTTGTCAATCCACGCCTCAGGCATGAGCGCATGAAGAACCTCTGCGGAGCGGTTATAGACAACTCGTAGGGGGCTCTCATTGTTGACTTGCCTTCAAACAGCTACTGGGATGCGCATGAGTTTGTCGGCAAAGGTGTCTTTCACATGAACGACTTCTGGTTTTTTGCCGGAAATCTTGTTGCAAATGTGCCTGTGCGTCTTGACGCCTGGCGCAGAATGCAAAGCAACATATCTTAATCGAGACGACTCGCCATCAATTCCAAAATATGTTTTGCTATGTTATCATCTTTCATGCCGGGCTCAACAACGTAGTCTGACCCGGAATAATCCTGATACGAAGTAAACTCACTTGGAAAAGCTATGGTATGCATTCCATGGAAGAGAGAGTTTTTAGCAGCTTTTCCGGTTGCCACCAACGAAGTGCAACCTCTGGGGTTAAGTTTTAACTGTCGTGCTG
>JAAZFF010000333.1 GCA_012511845.1 Lentisphaerota bacterium | reverse complement strand
GTGCTCAGCGACGGCTTCCTGAACGAACAGCTTGCCGATCGCGCAAAAACAAGGGAGCAGGGAGATATAATAATACTCCCCGGACGTTTTGCAACGGATGCACAACTCGATGCCTTCGAAAAGGCAGTACAGAAACTGGGCAACGCCAAGCTGGAAGCTGCTGCCTCACTCGGTTCTGCGGCGTTTGCATTGACGTGGATGACGGAGCAGCCGGATATCGCCCAAAAAAATCTCATGCTGTTCTCATCGCCGTCACTGGCGCGTCTTGCAGGGTTCGTTCCAATACCTGCAAGCCTGGGATACGTCCTGGAAAAGCCTGAAAACGTTACGTCCAACGCGCTGGACCTGGCTTCTGCCAAATACTTGCAGACGCGTGACCTTGTCGGCGAGATGCTGATTATCACGCCCGACGGGGAACACATAAACAATTACAAAAGATACATTGCAGCGCAAACCTCCATGGTCGGCAACAATCTCGGAGTGCTGCTTTATGAAAACGGGCAGACTTCCGATGCCCTCGAGATATTTATACAGGCAAGCGCCATCGACAGAAACAACATGAGTGCCCTGATGAACAAGGCAACAGTTGTCAGGGAAGGTATCAGACCTGAAATGACAGAGCGCTTTGCAAAAGAACTGAATGAACGGATCCCTTCAATAGTGCCCAACTGGGGTCTGGCAGGCAATTCCGGCTACGTGCTCAAACCGGAATACTTCCTCGAAGCAGGCTGGGTTTGGGCTTTTTCCGGAATAGGGGCAACCGATACAGGTACTATGGCACGAGCTGTCGCTACGATTGAAAGCGAAGAAGTGCGCAACGCTCTCGCCCGGCAGCTGCCTGCTTCCATAAATATCCAGATTGGAGGTGTTCAGCCGCTATTGGGGCTGCTCAACACATATCCTGACGAGGGAGCAACCTGGGACTATTATATAAAGATTGCCAATCTGCTCTTAGTGTCGGGCGATGCCATGCGCGCCGGCAGGGCAGTTGACAAGGCAGGCACATTTCCCGATGCCGACAGTAAAGTCGTTGCACTGTCAGGCGCCGACGTGTTGCGGCGTCTGGGCAGGCATAACGAAGCGGCAGAGATGTTGTTGAAAGCAAAAACAGATGAAAATGCCGCAGATTTACTGAAAAAATCTGCCTTGATTTATGCAGAATTGAGGGATAACGAAAAACTCCTCGATACAGTGCGCAACCTGTCCGGGCTGGATCCTTCCAATGAATGGCTAAAGCTTATGGAAAAGAGCGTCGCTGCATTTGCAGCGGAGGATATCGTTACTGCAAAAGAATTTTCCGACAAAGCAATCGAGGCCGGGGCGGATGCAGAGTTTGCATTCCACCACGCGCTATGGCTGGACCTGCTTGCCGACGATAAAATCAAGGGCGTGGAGCACGCAGATGCCGCATTACGGCTGAATGCCCTGAATACGTTTGCAAACTACATAAAGGCAACAGCTTTTATGAGGGCAAAGCAATATCAGGAGGCAGAGCGGCATTTTCAGCTGAGCATTTCACAAAATGCACCTTGGTTTGTGGTTAACGACTACGCCGTCCTCGCTGCCGAAACAGGACGCTTCGATCTTGCTGAAATGCTGGCACGCAATGCCATAGCAGCAGGCGGGGGCTCACAGGCATCGGCTTGGGACACACTTGGAACAGCTTTGGCAGGTGCAGGCAAAAAAAAGGAAGCGCTCGAGGCATTGCAAAAAGCAATGACGCTCCCCGGAGCTGACGATCCGCGAATACAGTTAAGCTTTGCTGAGCTGTCACTTGAAAGCGGCGACAGAGAATCGGCAGAAAAGGCAATTCCCGTCATTGACAAGGGCGTTGAGCTTCTTTCCATTGCGGAACGCGAACGTCTTGGGAAGCTACGCCGGTCGCTCGAGTCCGGCAAGCCGTAGCCCGGACGCCGGGCTCCGGCGTGCCGAGCAATTTGCAATTGAAGCACGGAACTGATTGTGATAGAATTCAGCCGTTTTTACGCCGGGGTGGCGGAATGGCAGACGCAGCAGACTCAAAATCTGCCGGTGGCAACACCATGGGGGTTCGATCCCCCCTCCCGGCACCATGTATATCTTGAGACAGATACAGTAAAATCAGCAAAGTGGCAGAGTACATTCCAGAAAAAGAAGACAATAAAAGCGGTGAGATCACAAAGACGCGGCGCAAATCAACGCACAGGCGAAGACGCTCCACGCAGTCTTCTTCCTTTGATGAGGAAACTGCCAGGCGCCGCTTGAATTTCCAGGTTGCAGGTCTGGCTCTTCCCGCTTTATTGATGCTGGGAGGCGGCGGAATGCTGGCAGC
>JAAZFF010000332.1 GCA_012511845.1 Lentisphaerota bacterium | reverse complement strand
TTACCTTGCCAACCAAATGTTCTTTACCATACTTTAAAGCCCAGCTTTTAATGGTGCCTTCACCGCCAATTCCATAAAGACGACGTGCTGCACTAAAAGATGCAACTTCGCTTGTCTCCAATGCACGCAAAACGCGCAACTTGAATGCTTCACTATACACTATTTGTTGTCTCATTTAATCTCCTTATTTGGGTTAAATAAGTGTCAATGTATATCAGGACGGGACAGTTGATGCTGCTCACTACCCACTGTCCACTGATCACTGCCCGGCTTGCCGGGCCCAATGGTGTCAACGTAGCTTTCACAAGATAAGAAGTTCAGAAAATGATAATTTTATTAAAAACAGTGAAACTGATTGTTGACACTTTAAGCAATGAGTTGCTAACATACGTTTCATGGATTTAGATTCTCTTACTCCACAATCTCAGATTGTTTTAAATCGATTCAGGCAACGTCTTCCGCAAAGACTGGAAGTTGATGCCATACTTGGGCTTTTGCCGCATAGAAAGCTTGAAGGCAAAGTACTATTAGATATCGGTATGCCTAATCCAGTAATGAGCGGACTCTTGCGGGAATGCGGTGGAACATGGGTGACTCTGGCGCGTTCACCGCAAAACGCAAGTGAGGCGTCCGAGTTTTTAAACGATGAAGTTTCATGCCTGGGAGCAGGTGGGGAAATTCCCTTTGAACAACATACATTTGATTTTATTGTTGTGGCACTTGGAATGCTCACCGCAATGCGAGATCCCGATTACTTCATAAAGGAATGTAATAGAGTTCTGAAACCATCAGGAGCGCTGATTATAAGTGTGCAATACCGCAAGAGAATGAGTCTGATAAATTTTTTCCGGAAGAAAGCAGCCGAAGGACACAGCAGTCTGTTGACCCGGGCATATACAGGACGCGGACTCTTTGGATTCCTGAAAAATGGTTTCGATGTTATAGAAGAGGAGTATTTTTCGCGCTTTTTTGTGGAACTTGTAAGAATACGTGACTTCAAGCTTTTTCTAACTGGGCATGACGAGATGCAAATCTGCAAGCAGCTCGGCTGGAAATATAAACTCGCTGATCAACTGGATTTCTTTAATTTCTGGAATAAAGGCTACGTTATAACTGTTCATGCCAGGCGTCGCCAGTGGCGAGAAAGAACCTTGCCTGTTTTAGCTGACGGAAGGAAAATTCAGGAGGCAGTGCTTACGCTCGATTAGGCTTCCTGCAAAATAAGGTAGCAAATATGAGGTTTTACCGTCTATGAGAAAAAATTCAAGTTTTTAACTACAATTTCAGCGACGGTTATTCTCGTTTTGCTGGGAATGCTTTTGAGAGCAAGGTTCTTCCTGCCAACAGTTGAAGTTCCAATACTGCTTTACGATCGGGTTTCGGACTCAGTGAGCGGCATTTATGATGTATCTGCCGAAGACTTTCATGCCCATATAGAAGCCCTTGCGGCTGATGAATATAAAACTGTTTCACCTTCCCGTTTGCGAGCGTATGCAATTTGGGGTATACCACTGCCGGAAAGACCATTTGTTATAACGTTCGATAACGCTTATAGAAGTCTTTTATCCAATGTAAAACCTGTTTTACAGGAGCAGAATTACAGCGCAATCATAAATTTGGCAACAACATATATGGCACCTGACCCGGCAGGAAGACTTATGCTTAACGGAGAGCCGATGCTGACGTGGAGCGAAATCAAAAATGAAATGGATGGAGACGTTTTCATATTTGGTGGACATACCCGTAACTATGTCGATCTGGAACGTCACATAAATCCTTTCAATGAAATTCGTGCATCACGAACAGATATAAAAAGAGCAACAGATTTTAAATCCTCCATCTTCAGTTACCCATTCGGTGCTTTTACATCAAAACTGGCTGACGATGCAAAAAGAGCAAAAATTAAATTCGCTATGCGCTACGGCAAT
Source organism: Lentisphaerota bacterium (assembly GCA_012511845.1). Lineage (GTDB taxonomy): Bacteria > Verrucomicrobiota > Kiritimatiellia > RFP12 > UBA3636 > JAAZFF01. The sequence continues at coordinate 17,735 of JAAZFF010000332.1, read as the reverse complement.
GAAATTGCAAAGATTGGTGCTGAAACTGATTTCCTTGCGCTGCCGAGACTGCGTGTTGTGGGGGGACGTCATGTTTTTAATGCAGAAGTAATCGAATCTATTTCATCGGGTGTTTTCGGAAAAGTACGTATAACTCATCCTGCAGGACCATCAATGGACATGTCGGTGCTTGTATACGACTCAAATTTGCAGGGAGAGGTAATCAAACCTGTTGCAAGAGGTGAAATCGCTGATTTTGATTCTAATAAAACTTTCGAAATCGATTTGCCATCAGATATAGTGTTTCCTTTAATAATATCAGTTTTTGACAAGTCTTGTATTGTTAGATATTTTGAGACAACAGTTCCAAAAATTTCAGTCAAACGGGAATCAGCACTTGGTCATCCGCCGATTAAACTGGAGTACGAAGTAGATATTATGCCTGTTGAATTAAACTTGAATGATGAAGTAAAAACAATAATTCAAAACGAATCTCTGGAGAGATAATAGCGAATGAAGATTAAAATTAAAAGATTGGCATCTGATGCAATTCTGCCTTCTTATGCCCATGCTGATGATTCCGGTATGGATATATGCTCTATTGAAGACAAAGTTATACCAGCCGGAGGATATGTAGTTATTCGCACAGGACTCGCCATTGAACTCCCTCCCGGCACTGAAGCCCAGATCCGGCCGAGAAGCGGACTTTCTGCGCGGAATGCATTATCAATACTGAATTCACCCGGTACAGTTGATGAGGGCTTCAGAGGTGAAATCCGTGTTATATTGGCTAATTTTGGAAATGAAGCCTTCCCTGTATCAAAAGGGATGCGCATCGCGCAAATGGTGATATGCCCTGTTATTCGCGTTAAAATAGAAGAAGAAACTGTTCTTTCTGAAACAGCAAGAGCCGATGGGGGATTTGGGTCAACAGGCTTGTAAAGATAATAAGTGGACCCTGCAGAAATTATTTCTCATCAGTAACGCGGCGAGTTCGCCTGGAAAAGAAACCTCGTTCTTTCTTTTTTGACGGCTCCTCCGGAAGATCCTGCATCTGATTCGATACATGGCGCATTACGATTTCTTCACGCAAGGCATGAGCATTGACCATTTCCTCTTTTTTCTCAATTGGTCTGTCTCTTGAGAAGTCAACTGTTGTCCGTGTGAAATGGTCACGCGAAGTCTGGTGTGTTACTACTACTGCATTGCCACCGGGAAATTCAATGGTGGGCTGGGTTATCCGGACGACATTTCCCAGATGGGCAAATCCTGTAATACTGCCGGGCGGGTCTTCTGTAACACGTATAAAAAGATGTTCTCTCTCCTTGCGAGGCCAATACAGCAAAGTGTAGTTTAGCGATACATCATCAAAACCTGCTTTAATTCGTGATGTGCTGCTGATTTCAAAACCGCTCACAACAGATATCGAAAAAAGATTGGAAGTCGAAACTGCGGAACCGCGGTTTACAACGGCACTGATGAGATAGCGCCCCGGTACCGTCATGTCATAAAATTCTTCAATTCGTACAACAACCGTTTGTTTCTCACCCGATTTGACAGAGATGGCGTCAATAAATGGCTTGTCAGTTTTAGTCGGCAAAAGATTGCCCTTGGAATTGCGAACCTGGATTACCAAACCGTTTTCAGTGTAAGGTGGATAATCATCGACAATGAATACCGATGTGCCGGAATTGGCAACCGTTACCCCTATGGGAATAGTTTCTCCCAGAACATACTCTGTATATTGCATTACAGCTGCTACTTTCAGACCGGAAGAGCTTTGAGCTTTCAAAGGCTGGAAGGTTGAGGTTGCAAGAGCGAGCAGCTTGAATGTTTTAAAGTGTTTCATTTTACCCTGTTTTCGAAATATTTGTGAACGTAGCATCGACTTGCTCAAGAATAGCATGTATTAAAACCTGGTGGGCTTCCTGCACATGTGCGCCGGCTGTGCCGGTTACACATATCTCAAGCGTAACATTACCTGAAGCCAGGAGCGAACCGCCATTACCTCCAAGCAGGGCGATAACGCTCAACCCCTGTTCCTTCGCCTGTTTGGCAGCAGCAGTCAGGTTGTCAGAGTTACCGCTCGTCGAAAAAAGTACAAGCACATCACCGGCTGCTCCCAACGCCTCAACCTGGCGGGAAAATACTTTCTCAAAACCATAATCATTAGCAATACAGGTGAGTACCGTACCATCGGAACAGAGAGATATTCCCGGTAATGCCTGCCTGTCATTTTTGTATCTTCCAGACAATTCTTCAGCGAGGTGCATTGCCTCTGCTGCGCTTCCGCCGTTGCCGGCAGCAAGAACCTTTCCGCCATTCACAAGTGTTTTTGTGATAAGTGAAATAATCCCTTCTATGCGCGTTATCTTTTGTGTTAAAGACAGGACTGCAGCGGCTGCATCTTCTATAAATTCTACAGTGCCCTTAGGCTGAGACTGAGTGCTTGAGGTATTTTTCATGCCCAATATAATAGCATTCACTCCATGGTTTGGCAACTATACGGCAATTTGTGAAACGGTATCCATATCATGGCGTTTCATGTAATCTTCAATACCGTCAATCACCCTGAGTGAAGTAGAAGGATCGATGAAATTTGCTGTTCCCACAGCTACAGCCGAAGCGCCTGCAACAAGAAACTCAATAGCATCTGCAGGTTCAAAGATTCCACCCATGCCGATTATAGGTATGTTTACAGCAGAGGCAGCATCCCAAACAAGCTTTACAGCAACAGGGTGCAGGGCAGAGCCGGATAATCCCCCTGTCTTGTTCGCCAATACCGGCCGTCGCTCTTCAATATCAAAAGCCATTCCCGGCAAGGTGTTCGATACAGCCAATGCATCAGAACCTGCTTCTTCAGCAGCTTTCGCAAAAACTCGTATGTCCGGCACGTTAGGAGCCAGTTTTGTAATCAAAGGCAATTTTGTTGTCTTTCGTACTGCAGAAACTACTTCAAAAACAGATTTGGGACTTGCGCCGAAAGAAGAACCCCCTTCTTTAACATTCGGGCATGATACATTGATTTCCAGTGCGGCAATTCCATCGACATCGGAAAGATCTTCTGCAGTTTGCACATACCCGTTGAGAGTAGTACCCCATATATTTACAATTACAGGAACGTCTACAGTCCGTAAGAAGGGCATGTAATCCTCTATAAAACCTTCAGTGCCCGGTCCCTGAAGTCCGATAGCATTGAGCATCCCGCCGGGAACTTCCCAAATTCTTGGAGTTGGGTTGCCTTCACACGGTTCCTTGCGTATGCCTTTGACTGTGATAAATCCCAACTGTGACAAATCAAGCAATTCGGCATATTCCACCCCGTATCCGAAGGTGCCGGATGCAACGCCGACGGGGTTCTTCATTTTAATTCCGGCAACATTAACAGAAAGATCCGGTTTCAAATATTACTCCTCCCAGACAATGGTATTCGCTCTGAAAATCGGACCATCCCTGCATACCCGTGCCATATATTCTTCCGTACCGGAATTTGTTTTTCGCCTGATTTTCTGAACGCAACCCAGGCAGGCTCCGACGCCGCACCCCATATGTCTGTCGAGTGATAACCATGCCTCGACTCCCCAGTTTTGTGCACGAGTATCTACAGCAGCAAGCATTGGGTCAGGACCGCAGGCAAAGATCTCAATTTTGGTGGCAGGGTGTGCACCTTGCCACTTGTCGAGAATCTGCGTTACAAAACCTTTATCTCCCAAAGTTCCATCATCGGTGCTCACGTATGTCTCCCAGCCGATCTTCGTGAAGTCTTCCACAAGCAAGATATCCTGCTCCGAACGTCCGCCAACAAACAACGCTCCTTTGGTCGTGCTGTTTTTTGCAAAAAAATAAAGAGGAGCCACGCCATAGCCGCCGGCTACAAGAAGGGGCATTTTATCATCAACAGGACAGGGAAAGCTGTTGCCGAGAGGTCCCATTACATTAACTGTTTCATTAACGGCAATCCTCGCCATAGCCTCCGTCCCGCGACCTACTACTTTATATAGAATTTTTATAACACCGGCTTCAGCATCACAAATACTGAAGGGACGTCGCAGGGATGATGCTTCTATATTTGGAATTCTCAGATGCACGAATTGTCCCGGCTTAGCTTCTGTGGAAAGCTCAGGGGCTCCGAGCGACAGCATGTAATATCCGCCGCTTAATGGGAGATTTGAAATAACCGGGGTTTCGTGCAGGCGCATTACTTGGCAGCTTCTGCAGCCAGCTCTTTTGCCACTTCGGCAGGACGTACTACCTTGTTCCTTATTTCCAAAGGAGACATCTTGTCTACTTTTTCTTTAGGATATCCCATTGCCAGAAGGCGGTTCTTTTGTACTTTCTGACGCTGTGCACGCTCTGCTTGCGACTTTTTGGGACGTCGCATATGTTTTTTATTCTTTACTGCATCATGACTCTGTAATGACATTTCTTAAACTCCGTGAACTCTTTATCTGATAAAAATTGAGTGACATGATGCGATTTTGGACGCTGAAAGTCAAGTCACAATTCCGATTTGCAAAATTAAGTTTGCTTGCAGATATTTTTTAACAATGGTAAAATCAAAGGAAATTTGGGTGTAAATATGGCGATAAAGAAAAATATGGAAGCAACGGGAAAGTCCGGGAAAAAGAGCAGGACGTCAAAGGCTGCCAAGAATGTAAAAAGACCTGTAGTTGTAGCACGGACTACCGTACCGAAGACGTCCCGTAAAGCCGGTCTGGGGCGGGGTTTAGATGCATTAATCGGTCGTGAATCTACTAAAACCCTTTCCGGTACCGGTGCGAATATATCTGTTCAAGATACAGCGCAGCCTAATACTTTTTCATCGCAGGCATCAGACAGCAAACACATAATTATGGTAAGACCTGAAATGATTCAGGCAAGCCCGTGGCAGCCGCGGAGGGTGTTTGATGAAGAGGCACTTGAAGAGCTTTCCGACTCGATAAGAGCTCACGGAATTATTCAGCCGTTGATATGCAGAGCCGTAAAAGCAGGCGGTTACGAACTGGTGGGAGGAGAGCGTCGGTTGCGTGCGGCAACGAATATCGGTCTCAAAGAAGTACCGGTAATTGTAATAGATGCCATTGATCGCGATGCAGCCGAGATCGCACTCATAGAAAATCTGCAGCGCGAAGATCTTAATGTAATAGAAGAGGCTGAGGGATATAAATCTCTTGCAGACGGCTTTAATCTGACACAGGCAGATATAGCTGAGAGGGTAGGGAAGGCGCGAGCTTCTATTGCTAATACTATGCGACTTCTCGAACTGCCTGATGAAGTGAAGCAGCTTCTTGGTTCCGGACTGCTTTCGGCAGGTCATGCAAAAGTTATCCTGGGCTTGGAAGCCGAAGATGAGAGGATTAAAGCTGCGAGCGACACTGTACGTGAAGGACTTACAGTCAGAATGTTGGAGCAGCGCATTGCACGGCGCAAAAAAACACCAAAGTCCACCATCCTCGCATCAGACATACCTGCAGACTACTTGCGTTTGCTTTTAGACAAACTTCATCAGCGTCTCGGTACCAGCGTCAGGTTGATGCCTTCTGTAAAATTCTCAAATGGACGTCGTGGAAAAGGCAAACTCGAAATAGATTTTACAGATAATGAAGAGCTTTCCCGGATTCTTGAAGTAATCGGGATAGATGTAAACGAAGAATAACGATGAGTTATTCCCCCAGCTTCCAGCCTGTTACTTCTATCACATCTGCAATGGCATAAAGGAAGTAGTATTCGGTGTCTGTTATCTGCTGATCAAATGTTACAACAGCTTTACATGCTTCAATAAAGTCTCTTTTTGCTACAGGTGACAGGTTGACGAGGTTTAAAAGGGCAGTATCGAATCGATTCAAGTCATTGAAATGCGCTTGTTTATCATAAACCATTGCTCCGAATGAAGATTCCAGACTCGTTGCACCGGCAGACCATGCATTACGGGCTTCATCGGCATCTGGCGTTCCGAAATTTGCAAGTACACGTAAAACGTATGACGCATCTTTTGCCAGTTGACCGGGAGCCTGTATTTTTGCGCGTGACCGGATTACATCAGGCATCAGGCGTGATTTGAAAAGTCGTAATGAAGCAAATTCAAATGCGTCAACCTGAGCATCGGCATATACAAGTTTTTCCAGATGTGCCAGCAGTATTGAAATATCACGGTTTGGCAAAACTCTTAATGTATTTACAGCGGTTTCACAAACATAACGTTTTTCCGGGGCATTTAATGTTCGAAGGTAGCCATCCATTTGTTCGATCTGTTGAATTATCTCATCACCATAGCCTTCACGAACGATTCCGATTTGAATATCACGGATACTCTGTTCGGAAGAAATCAATGATGCCAGCAGGCATGCTGTTGCTCCACCTGATGCAAGTATTTGCTCCTGTATGGCAGATTGCATATCAGGCAGGGGAGACTTTTCAGGTTTTGATGTCTGTTCTCCGCTATAGGAGTCTGCTTCTTCCGTTCCCAGCAGTGAGTCTGCATTACGAAGAATTGTTCTGGCAATTGCTCCCCTGTGGATGAGGTTCTCTTCCTCATTCTCTTCTTCTTTTTTTTCCTGCCTTTTCAAACGTTGGACCATAAGTTTTCTTGTTGCAGTATAATCGCCATCAAAGGAAGAGTCGATTGACTGTATTCTCTCCAAAACAGGTGGATGCGTTGCAAAAAGCTGCTTTGAAAATGCAGATGTAAAAAACATGTGTGAGATTTCAGAAGCATGGACGTTGTTAACGGTCCCTCCGTGTGAACAGGCTCCTATGATTTTAAGCGCATTAGCCATTGCGTTTGGATTACGCGTAAACTGGATAGAAGAGGCATCAGCAAGCTTTTCACGCTGTCTGGAAATCATTGCCTGAATAATTCTACCGCACAGAACCCCGATTGAGCCTATCAGCCAGACCATGGCACCGAATGCAAATATTAAAACAACAACTCCGGCATTGCTGTTTTTTGAACGTCTGCCCCTGGAACGGGTCGTCATCCTGGGAGCTAATCTTACTATCAGGCTGCCTATGATAGAAATACATAGAATTCCAAAAAGTACGCCTATCAATTTTATATTCAGACGCATGTCACCGTTCAGGATGTGGCTGAATTCATGACCTATTACAGCCTGAAGCTCTTCCCGGTTAAAATAAAGAAGAGCACCTTGTGTAACGGCAATTGCGGCATCATTCGGCGAGTATCCGGCTGCAAAAGCATTAATGCCCGGTTCATCATCCATAATGAAAACACGCGGTGCAGGCACTCCCGACGCAAGAGCGATTTCTTCAATCACATTCAGCAGCCGTTTTTCACGGTAATTTAATGTTCCAGGATTGACTTCCCTCGCTCCCAGCGAAAGGGCAACGGCAGCACCGCCCTGGCGCAGGTTGAAGTTTTTATATGCTGTTGCAATGGCTATAATGGAAAAAGTTATTCCGAACGACAGGAGTAAAAGAAGCGGATCTATAAAAAAGTTTAGAAAAACAGATTTATTCAGAGAAAATCCAGTATCCGTTTCCGAACCCAAAAAGAGTAACAGGGAAACAGCCAGATGAATGGACAACGCAAGTAAAATCACGAAAGTCACATACAATATGACAATGCGTTTAGTCGCTTTTTGTGCTGCTTCCTGTCGCTCGAAAAAATCCATAGAAAATTATTCCATCATTATTTAAAACTGCACTTTCGGCGCCTGTCTTTCAGAAACATCATCGACCTCAAAAAGCTTGGCTTCCTTGAATCCGAAAATTCCTGCGAAGATATTATTTGGGAAGATTTCGCGTTTTGTATTAAATGCCATGACTGCATCATTGTACGCCTGCCTGGCAAAGGCAACTTTATTTTCTGTAGAAGTAAGTTCTTCCTGAAGAGAAAGCATATTCTCATTTGCTTTCAAATCAGGGTAACGCTCTACTACAACCATCAAACGAGCCATAGCACCTTTAAGTGCACCTTCGGCTGATGCCAGTTGCCCCATTGCATCCGGATCGCCCGGTGCTGCGCTTGCGGCGTTCGAGGCACTCATTGCAACATTTCGGGCTTTAATGACAGCTTCGAGCGTTTCCCGCTCATGCTTCATGTAGCCTTTTACTGCTTCAACGAGATTTGGAATTAAATCGTAGCGGCGTTTCAACTGGACGTCAATTTGTGAAAATGCATTTTTAAAACGATTCCGCAACTTTACGAAAGCGTTGTAAGTGCTGATTGCCATAAAAGCAAGCACAACTACAACTGCAAGAACAATAACAAGTGTCGGATTTTTTGATCCGCCGGCACCACCATCGGCTTGAGCGAGTATAGACAGTAAAGTAGTTTTCATTTTTTTCCCTGACCTTTAGAGTTTACAGCAGTTGTTTTATACTTAAAACATATTTGCTTTTGTGCTTACTTTACCATATTGGGCGTAAAAACTTCAAGAAATACACTTTGCCTCAAATCTTCCACAGATCTGGGCGTTATTTGGGCATCTTGTACTTGTTGCTTTCATTTGATATCATGTCGGCTCCAATTTAAAACAAAAGCCCGTCCATAGGGCGCATTAATAATATGAAGAGATGAATCGAAAATATACAGTTGCAATAGCAGGTGCTACCGGTGCGGTAGGTGCTGAAATGTTGAAAGTTCTCGAAGAACGCAATTTCCCTGTTGCTTCTCTCAAACTTCTTGCATCCGCTCGTTCGGCAGGTAAAAAAATAAAGTTTTGCGGTGAAGACGTGACTGTGGAAGAGCTGAGGCACGATTCTTTTAATGGCGTTGACATAGCTTTATTCAGTGCGGGAGGTTCGCTTTCCAAAGAGTTTCGTGACAGCGTAGTAAGCTCAGGCACTCTGATGATTGATAACTCAAGCGCTTTCCGCATGGATGATGACGTTCCTCTTATAATTCCAGAAGTTAATGCTCACGATATGAAAAAGCACAAGGGCGTTATAGCAAATCCTAATTGCTCCACTATTATAATGCTTATTGCAGTGGCGCCTCTTCACAGGAAGTTTGAAATAAGAAGAATTGTAGCATCTACGTATCAGGCTGCAAGCGGAGCCGGAGCAAAGGGGATGGAGGAGCTTATTTCCCAGTCACGAGCGGTTCTGGATGGCGAAACTGCAGTTCCCTCTGTTTTTGTTCATCCGATAGCATTTAATTTGATTCCTCAAATTGACACTTTCCTTGACAACGGATATACAAGGGAAGAGATGAAAATGGTATATGAGTCACGCAAAATTCTGGGGTGCCAAGAACTGATGGTTTCCTGTACATGCGTACGCGTGCCTGTTGTGCGAGCCCACTCGATAGCTCTTAATCTGGAGTTCGAAACAGGTGCTTCACCGGATATGGTACGGGAGGTTTTAGCAGAGTCGCAGGGAGTCGAAATAGTCGATGATCCTTCAGCCCATAAATATCCGATGCCTCTTGATGCCAGTGACAAGGTAAATATCTTTGCCGGCAGGATAAGGCAAGATATATCTTTGCCGGATTCGAAAGGGATTGATATGTTTATCTCTGGAGATCAGGTGATCAAGGGTGCAGCTCTCAATACTGTCCAGATTGCAGAGCTTGCTCTTTCGTCCGAACAATAAAACAGGGAGGGGTGATTCCACTTGCCCGATATAAAAGCAACAAAAAAGCGGGTTTTCCCATCGCATCCTGCCGTAAGTTCTGCCCTATGGCACTTCACAGGTGCAAAAGTAGAAGACATTCCTCGTGAGGAATGGTTTACTGATGGCGATTTGGATGAAATAAAAACTGCCACCAGCTCCAAGCGCATTGAGGAATGGCTCTCAGTAAGGATCGCCCTAAAATCTCTGATGCTAGATGACGGTGTGGCAGAGTCTGCCCTGCACATACACGTCAGAAAAAGCAGCAAAGGATGCCCGCACGTTGTAGTTTATAATCCCGATACTGGAAAGTACGCACGATATCACTGCTCTCTTGCACACAAGGGACCTCTGGTGTTTGCCGCTTATTCCCGCATGCAGGATGTAAGGGTAGGTGTCGATATCGAAAGACGCTCATGGCGCCTGCCGTATCTGCGCCGTCGATTTTTATCAGACAAGGATACTCTGATCGAAACAGGGGATCATATAGGAGAATATACGGTGTTGTGGGCATTTAAGGAGGCTGTTTCAAAAATTCTCGGACTGGGCATGGCTTATGGTCTTGCAAATATAAGTTGTCAGGAGACAAATCTTGGTACTTGTATGCTTACAGATGCTGAAGATGTACAATATATCGGGAATTATGTTTGGTTTGGCAAATATGCGCTGACTGTAGTTGCAGATCCTATATCTCCCGAAACGGACTCCGATGTAAAGAGGCCTAAACCATCAGGTCGGTCCTGGCACGAAAAGATTTCTCGCGGACGCCGCCTGCGTGCTTTACGCAAACAACGCTCAATTGCATCCAGTATAAAAACATTAAAAGAGAAGGATGCAGATCTTAACTCCGGCGCAACGTTTTTACAGGCTGAAGCGAATGGAACATCTACCACGGAAAAAATGAAACAGAAAACAAAAAGCAAATAAGGAATATGAGATTAATGCATACTTCTGAAAACGGTAAAATTCAAACCTCGGCTATGACTATTGCCGGTAGTGACAGCGGTGGTAATGCAGGCATACAGGCAGACATCAGGGCTTTTCACGTCTATGGCCTGCATGCATGCACGGTTATAGCTGCCTTAACGGCGCAGAATCCGTACGGAGTACGATCCGTTGTGATTCCAGATCAGAAGTTTATAGCAGATCAGATGGATTCTGTTTTTGAAGAATACACTATTTCAGCATTGAAAACCGGCATGCTTGCGAATTCATCAGTCATTGAGGTGGTCGCTGGAAAATTAGCTGAGCAGGTGGGCGTCTTGAAGGTAGTAGATCCCGTTATGGTGGCAACAAGCGGTGCCAAACTGTTAGCTGATAACGCTATCGAGGATATGATCGGCAAAATGTTGCCTGTAGCAACGCTGATAACACCGAATCTTCCGGAAACATCCGTGATTGTGGAAAAAGAAGTTTCCTCAAAGTCGCAAATGGAGTCGGCTGCAAAAGAAATATATGATAAACATGGCTGTGCCGTATTAGTTAAAGGAGGACACAATCTGAAAAGCATGGCAGAGGATGTTCTTTATGATGGGAAGGAACTGACATGGTACTCTCTGCCGTCAATACAAAACCCGCTGTCAACACATGGTACAGGTTGCTCACTAAGTGCCGCGATAACGGCGTTGCTTGCCAGAGGCAATGACTTGAAAACTTCGGTGGAAAAAGGGAAGCAATATGTATGGGAGTCAATACGTTCGAGCATCTTCGTCGGCAAACGTGCTACGGTACTCGGCACTCCCGGTATATCTTGACTTGGTTCTCACTTTATAGCAAAATACGCAAAAACAAAAATGGACATTTAATGATGCAGACTACCTATAATAATATTGTTGCAAGATTGACTTTGGAACCGGCAAAAGCACACTTTGTTGGCATAGGTGGTATTGGAATGGCAGGTTTGGCATATATTCTCAAGAAATCAGGCTGGGATGTTTCCGGCTGTGATGAGACGGAAAACCATCTCTTGGAATGGTTGTCAAAAAATGGTATTTCTTATGACGGTCGCAACTCGTCAGAGCATATTGCCGACTTGGATCCTTCAAAGGATATTGTTATCCGCTCCTGTGCGGTTTCTGATGCCTCTCCTGAAATATCTGCCGCGATAGAGGCGGGGGTGCCCGTATACCTGAGAGGGGAGCTTCTGGCAGCCATAACCGGATTACATAATACTATAGCAGTTTGCGGCACCCACGGTAAAACAACAACATCCAGTTTTCTTGCTGGTATGCTCAAGGTGCTTCGCCCGGATGAAACCGGTTGGTGCATAGGCGGAGAGTCTCCCTTCCTTGATGGTGCACCGGCAGGAGGCAGACTTTTCGATGATGATAAGCGACATGGTCTTTTAGTTGCAGAAGCAGATGAAAGTGATGGCACATTGGTGCTGTATTCTCCGGAAGTTACAGTTTTAAACAATCTGAACTTTGATCATGTGGAGTTTTTTAACGACGAGATGGAAATGGAGGATACTTTTCGGGGGATACTCCAAAACACAAAACGTGCCGTTGTATATTGCATCGATCACGCCCGAACAACTTCACTTGTAAATGAAACAAGGAACATAAAGACTTTCTCATTCGGATTTTCAACAAACGCCGATTTTCGGATAAGTGATTTCTCCAAAATTGATGGAGGTTCAAGGTTTGCTATTACTACGAGAGAAAAGCTCAGCAGGATAATTTCCCTTAAAGTTTACGGACGTCACAATATACTGAACGCCGCTGCGGCTATCACTGCAGCGTGTTCAATCGGTATCGATTTCGAAGAGGCTTGTCAGGCACTTGAAGATACAGCCGCACTGCCTGCCAGAAGATTCCAGAAAATCGGTAACCCTGATAACTTTACTGTTATATCAGATTTTGCTCATCATCCGGTTGAGATAATGGCTTTAATGGAAACAGTTGCTGATCTGAAGCATAAGCGTATTGTCGCAGTATTTCAACCACATCGATATACACGTACAAAAACCTTGATTAACAAGTTTCCTGAGGCTTTTCTGGGCGTGGATGAACTTGTGCTTTGCCCTGTTTACTGTGCATCAGAGTGCCTCATGTGCGGCGGAGCAGCCTCAGATCTTTACAAGGAATTTCGAGATGCTGCTGCAAAGAACATTAAACTGCCGATACCCATCTACGCAGCACCTCCTGAGGCTGCTGCTGATTATGTTGCTGCCACATTGCAACCGGGCGACGTTGTAGTCGTTATAGGTGCCGGTGACGTACACTTGATAGCTGATGACATTGCTGCAGTAAAACCACCGAAAAAACTGCCGATGGAAGTTCGGCTTGGCGCATTCGGTACAGCTGCCCTGGCACCGAAAATGGAGGTTGTGCGAACTGTCGAAGATGTTCAAGCCGCCGTGCAAAAAGGTGAATTTACTGTCATATCGGGGGGCACAAACTCTTTCATATGCCCGACCGGATGCTATAAAACATTGATAAGACCTGCAGGTACCAACTTTTCAGTTAAGTCTATTGTAGAAGAAACTGATGATGAAGTTATTATGGATCTGGGTTGTGCTGTACAAGGTCCAAGCCTTGTCAGGTATTGCCTGGAACAGGGATATTCCGGGCTTGAGTTTATGACGGGTATTCCGGGGTATTGCGGCGGTTGGCTTGCAATGAATGCAGGTACGCAGAGAGGTTCCTTTTGTGACTGTGTTGTAAGTGCAGATGTCGTAACAGCAGACGGATCCCTTAAAACAATACAGGCCGGCGAACTTGGTGCCTCTTATCGCTCGTGTCCTGCAGTTGCTGATACAGTGGTCATAAAGATCAGGGTGCGACTGACCAAAAGTATGCCAATTGCTGTTAAAATTGCGATGGATGATGCTTTATCGGCACGGTTTGATTTTTCCGGATTACGTTCAGGCGGCAGTGCCTTTAAAAATCCGCCTCCGCCCGCCAAACCGGCAGGCATGGTGCTTGATGAGGCAGGGTGCAAAGGCATGCGTATTGGGGGAGCACACGTTTCCAAAGATCATGCCAACGTTATTTCGGCAGATCAGGATGCGACAGCATCGGATGTGTACGCATTATTATGCATGATGCGGGAACGGGCACTTACTGCATCCGGCATTTTGCTTGAGCCGGAAGTCCGCATTCTTGGTTGATCGATTTTTTGCAATAGTAAAAGTATATCGCTGTTTATTCCTCGATATATTCACAGTATTTATTAAAGTCCCTGGTATCGTTTATTCTGGCGAGAACGAAATCGCCCGGCTCAGCATCTTCGGGGACTCCATGCACCAGGGTTGCGCCATCAATTCCGTCCGGTGCCTGCCACCATGTACGACCTTCCCAGATCCGGTCGCTGTCATCATGAGGCATTTCCAGGAGTACTTGGGTAATTTCACCTTTTCTTCCACGCAGGATCTTGTTGGCAATTTTAGCCTGTTTTTTCATGAGACGCTCATGGCGTTCCTCGGCTACAACATCATCGGGTTCCCTTGACAAGTCGTATGCCGATGTGCTCTATACAGGTGAAATACTTCATGCGCCAAGATGCTCGAATTTCGCTTTGCCGATGAAGTCCATAAGATGTTTGAAGTGTTCATCAGTTTCCCCGGGAAATCCCACAAGGCATGTAGTCCGCAAAACCACATCTGGAATTCGCTCCCTGATTCGTGTAACCATGTCTGGAACGATTTTAACAGTGTCCGCCCTGTTCATGGCACGCAGGATATCGCTGTGGCTATGCTGGACGGGTATGTCGAGGTAATGACAAACATGCTTGCTTTCATTGATGAAATCAAGTAATTCGTCCGTCACTGTTGCCGGATGAGCGTATAGCAGCCGAATCCAGAAATCTCCTTCCAGAGAATCCAATTCTCTCAAGAGTGTAACGAGGTTTGTGTTGTTCTTCAAGTCCCGACCATAACTTGTTATATCCTGCGCAATCAGGTTTAACTCAGAGATTCCTGAAGCTAAAATAATCCGCGCCTCATTTACAAGCTCATCGACAGGGCGAGATCGTAGATTTCCCCGGATCCCGGGAATAGCACAAAAGGAACAAACATGGTAGCAACCTTCCGAAATTTTAAGATAAGCATAAGGACCACCGGTCAGTACCAAAGTCGGAATCTGCGGGTTGAATAAACGTGACGGATTATTGGTAGAAACTTCTACAATTTTAGGAGCTTCATTTTTGCGTGCAGCTTTTTTCCCCTCCAGTGTTTTGTTAATTATATCGGGAACCCGCTCCAGATCATCTACGCCCAGAATAGCGTCAACTTCGGGACAGGCTCTTAATACTTTTTCCTTATAGCGTTGAGCCAGACAGCCTGTAACAATAACAGCAATGCAGTTGCCGGCTGACTTAAGCTCACAAACACCGAGTATTGCTGAAATGGCTTCTTCTCTTGCATCCTCAATGAACGCACAAGTATTTACCAATACAACATCTGCTTCTTCAGGCTCTACGCCTATCTCAAATCCTGCCAGATGAAGTTCTCCACCCATTATTTGCAGGTCTACAAGATTTTTGGCACACCCCAATGATACAAAACCAATTGAAACAGCTTTCTTTTCTTCTACTTTGTCACCCATTTTAAAACTAATTTATAAATTACTGAAAATCCGGATAGTATCTTACACAACGTTGTACCAGTCAGTATCGAGTCTTCCCTCGAGTACCGTTTTTACCGGTCCTGTCAGACGCATGTTGTGGCAGAGTCCTGACTCTTCCACAGAACCGTCAACTTTGAGAATGTCGCCGGAACTCACCTGTATCGAAACAGGCAACAGTATATCAAGTTTTTCTCTCATGGCAATAGCTGCCGCAACTGCTCCGGTGCCGCATGCGCCCGTTTCATCTTCAACACCGCGTTCGTATGTGCGCATTTCAGCAAAGCCATCACCATTTTCTGTCTGTACAAAATCCACATTTACTCCGACAGGAGCAAATTCAGTGGCATAGCGTATAGCCTTGCCATCGCCTATTATGTCGATTGAAGCTACATCTTCCACAAAAATCACTGCATGAGGAACACCGGTATCCACGTAAAAGCAGTCAAGTTTCCGTCCATCAGGCAACTGCACTTCAACATTTGCTTTCCTGTCTTTCGGTTCTGTCAAGTGGACACGGACAGTACCGCTTCCATTGCTTGATTCGAGGACATCCAGAATGATTGTCCCTGCTTCTGTTTTTACCCGTTGCCTTCGTCCTGCCAGGTTTTTCTCGAATGTGAAGAGTGCCACGCAGCGTGATGCATTTCCGCACATGGAAGCTCTGCTTCCATCGGGATTGATGAAAATCATTTCGTAATCGCAATCAGATAGGGAAGGGGCCTGCTGCACGAGCAGAAGTCCTTCGCATCCGATGCCTGTGCCTCTTGCCGAAACAGCCTGGATAAACTTCTTGTTTCCTGTTGGAAAGTTTCCAGCCCTGTTGTCAATCATTATAAAATCATTTCCTGCGCCGTGCATTTTGGTAAATTTGATTTTCATGCTGTTCTCTTTGTTTTTAGATTCCTCAATTGGCGTGGAAAAAATGCTTAAACATATCTTCGTTCAACCCTGTTCCCGAATGAGCAAAGTATGTCATGCTGATGAGTACCTTTCAAAGATGCCCAGTCTTCAACAGTTATGTTATTTGGGGCGTCTCCTCCAATGCAAATAACCTCATCACCAACAGCAGCTCCGGGAACGTTGTCGAGCGCTACTGTTGTATAGTCCATGGAGACCTTCCCGAGTACAGGACAAGGGCATCCCCTGATGATAACATGTCCCCTGTTTGAAAGTGCGAGCGGCATGCCCTCGGCATATCCGGCAGCCACAGTGCCTACGAGTGCAGGTTTTTCGCACTTGTAAGTTCTTTCATAACCTATTGTGCTTCCAGCCGGTAGCATACGAACTTGTGCCAAATGTGAATGCACTGTTAAAACAGGTTGCAAATCAAGATTGTTATTGCTTGATGCATCTAAAAATCCGTATAGACTTATCCCTGGTCTTACATGTGTGAAAGGTTCCATGCATGAAGATTTCCAATTACATATTGCATCGCTGTTTGCCATGTGTAATTGTGAAATTGCCAGACCTGAAGCGATTAACTGTGAGTTCAGGTTTCTGAAAATATCAATTTGTTTCTGTGTTTCAGGGTCATCAGGGTGTGAAGCTGCCGGGAAGTGTGAATACATGCCTTCCAACTGCAGCCCCTGGAGACCGGATATTCTTGTAATTATATCAAAAGCGCTTTCATGCCTTATTCCCAGTCGGCCCATCCCCGTATCTACTGCCAGGTGGCAAACGGCTTTTTTGTTAAGTTTTAAGGCAATATCATTAATTTTGAGAGCTTCTTCCCAACCTGCGACAGGTATGCGAACGCCAAAAAGGATTGCCGGTTCAATTTCCTCCGGCAGTATTGCACCCAGAATTATTACCGGAACGTTGAATTTCAGAGCATCTATGGCTTCTTTTATCTCTGCCACGGCTATTGCCGCAAGACCGGAATCGACAAGAGTCTTTGCAATTTCAGGCATTCCAAGACCATACGCGTCAGCCTTCAAGACGGCTATTGAGCGTAACGGTGCAACAACCTCAGAAATCTTGCGAAAATTCTCTGCAAGAATGCTGAGGTTTATATCCAGAACAACTCTACGACTGACTTTATGCATGTTCAAAACTCAGGCTTCGATTATAACCTCAACTCTCACACGGGTCAACAAAATCACACCTGAATTTCATTCTTTATTTGTTGTATGCTGATAAGGTTTAATTTTAGAAATTATTTCTCAGGTGACAGTTCGTAAACGTGTCCTGGTTTTAAAATCATTGTTCCTTTAATTTCGTGAGTTTCTTTGTCCAGAACATCGTGGCATTGTCCTGTAAATGGCATTGATGTTTCTTTGAATGCCCATACAACAGATGGAATATTGTTTTCATCCAGCCATAGCGTGTGTTTACCTTCTTCAGTAAGTCTTAAACGCTTCATTTTACTGATAACTCGATTGTAGATTTTGTTTATGGCGGCATAAGTCTCTGCCAGTTCGCCTCCCGGCAGGTAGGTGCCGGGTTCCCATGGACGAGCCGATACAATTGGCACGGAACGATGTCCCAGAAGCCAGAAGTATTTCTCGGGGGAAATTTTCTTTGCTGATATTGCCTGAGCTCCTGTAGTCATAAAAGCGGGGGCAGTGTCGATTAGTACAAAAGCGGAATCATCGCGTTCAGTATCCGACCATAGGC
>JAAZFF010000331.1 GCA_012511845.1 Lentisphaerota bacterium | reverse complement strand
TGGTAGTACCGGTGGTTCTTCTCTCCATATAATTTCCGGTACCTCCGGGAACCTGAATTTTAATAATGCCGCCAATCCGGCTCTAATCAGCAGTAGCCGAGTAGCCCGTGATATAATAAATGTGCCGATTTCTTTCAATAATGTTTTGATGCTAAGCAACTCAACCAAGTTGACATGGACTTCGACTTTTTTTGGCGAAATGACAACTTTTACCACTACTGCCGCCTCCGGTACCTAAGTCTTGACGCTCTCGGGACCAAATTCCTGTTCCGGACGTTTCGCCAATGCAGAATGTACTGCTATTGTTGGTTTAATCTCAGACGGAGAAAACGCAACTGTTGCTGTAGAGAAAGATGATGTTGGTAGTTGGGCCGTGGGACACTCCCAGAACAGCTACGGGGGAGGTACGACAGTCCGGAGCGGCACACTAAATGTTGTAAATGGCATGAATGAAAGCGGTCCATTTTTTCCACTCGGGACAGGCGATATTACACTGTACGGTGGTACGGTCGCTTTCCGCAGCAGCAAATCTGGTACATTCGGTCCCGATAACGGTTATACGCTGAATGTTAATGCTCCCGCCCGGATTTCTTCAGGAAACTCTCAAACTTTTACCGGCATTGGTCTTGCAAACGGCATTTTCCGTCTTGGACATCTTAATTTGTCTGCGCCGTTAACGGTAACTTGTCAAGATGGTTTGGTTTTTGCCTTCAATGCGGACAAAACAACAACGTTATCAGCAAACGCCGAACTTGACATTTCAAAAGGCATAGGATATCAAGGAGAAGCAGAGGTACTGATCGGAGGCACAATTACAGACAACGGTCATGCGCACAGTTTAACGAAAAAAGGCGAGGGTATATTGCGTCTGGCAGGCAATAATATTTTTTCAGGGGGAATGACTGTTATGACAGGCGTCGTAGACGTAACTTCATCAGACTCTGCTCTTGGTCAAGGTACGACTATAATTGAAGCAGGGGCCGGTCTTTCTATAAGCAAAGCGAATTTTCAGCCTCCGGCTCCTGTTGTACAGATGCCAAATTCTATTGAACGCTGGAGATCAGCACTTGCCCGCCTGGGTGATAGCAACAGTGCCACCGCTTCCTGCTCACTGGCTGAAGGTGTCCATTTGCAGGTAGGAACGGATCTCAACAATCTTTTGAACAAAACGATTGTTCTAAACGGAGGTTCCATTGAATCGTGGCGACTTAAGAGTGATGATAACACTAATCGTCATCTGGGAGCCGGTATCAGTATTGTATTAAATGCTGACTCCTTCATCGGACAAACTGGAAATTTGCCCGCGGCCGGCGCAAGTAATTTAAAAAATCTGATGATTTACGGATCGATCAGTGAAACAGGCCGATCCCGGCGTTTGACGAAGATTGGACAAGATACTGTTGAGTTGCACGGAGTTAACTCATGGACAGGTGGTACCGACATTCGATGTGGACGACTACGAATCGGGCCAGCGGGGACGCTTGGTTTCGGAAATATTGTTGTTAGTGGTAATAATTCTTCCAATACTGATACTGTATTGGAGATTACCTCTTCCAATTCCATAGATGCTAATTCTGAATTGCATCTGATTTCAGCTGATTCTAAACTTGGAATAGTTGATCTTAACTTCGATGACATTGTACGGGTGGCACGTTTTACCGTTGATGGGAGAGGCAGGGCTGCCGGAGTATGGGCTGCACAAGCCGGAGACGGAGTTGATCATGTGGACGAGCTGGTTCTTCAAGGTACTGGGCGACTTGAAGTTCTGCCATCAGTTACTCTTCTTAAAATCAATTAAAATATCACTGTAATTAAAACTTGTTAATTTTGAGGTTGTCCAATGAATCTGATATATTTTAGAACGTGCCGAAATCATATGTTGTGGCTTTCAGCTTTTATCTGTATTGTTGCAGCGGGACCAAGTTCATTAGCAGACAAATCGGGAGTGTTTATTGCTGAAATCAGATTAGACAGCGAGCAGCCTCAGGAATTGGGATTAAAACTTGATCCTTCTCTTAACCCCAAATTTGTGCAACTAAATCTCAAAGGGCATGAGTCTGGAGGGTGGATGAGCGAGACTACAGCGGATCGACGTAAAGGATGGGAGCGTGCAATGCGATTCAAAATTGATGACTCCCGATTCTTTGACGGTCAATGTCCTGCTGTAGATATAGAATTGGAATACCATCTCCCTTCCTGGGGCGGTGTTCGTGTATGTATTGATACTGCGGATGGTGTCAAGAATGTCGGGAATGCCTGGGGAAATACGGGAAATTGGAAAACGGCACGATTTCGTGTTGATAATGCCCGTTTTCAGAGGGATGTTAAAGATGCTGTTTTGGGGGAGTTTGATATTCTGATCTCTGGAGCCAATGGGCCGCTCCACATTCGCCGTCTCAAGATTGCAGGTTATGAGACAAAGAAAAACATACATTGGCCACGAATGTTGAAAATTGATCGTTTGGAAACCGGCAAAGAAGGTGATGTGCTCGTTTTTCAGCAAAAACCATCTGACTTCAAGGCATATGTAGCGAATGTGGCATGGATTGATGTGCCTGTTTCGTACAAGTTTTCGATTTTTGACTGGAACGGCCGTACTGTCCACCATGCAGAAGGTGAGATATTGCTGTCAGACAGAGACAGTACACCAGTCAATCTTTCGTTTGAGTCGCAGGAATGGTTGCTGGGACCTTATGAAGGGCTTTTGAATTTGACTGTACATGGGACAAATGCACCCACCCTGGAACGACGGATGCGCATGGGAATTGTTAGTGACACGGAATTACAGAAAGCACGGACAGGGGAGTTTATGTATGGTCTGGATCAGGCTAACCAAAGCATATACGCCGGTGACACTGCAACTGCCTTTGCCTACTATCGTCTAATGGGTGTTGACTTGTTACGGGCGCTGCCAATGCGCGGAGGGCTTGAAATAGAAAAAGTCGATTCAGCAATGGAGCATCTGAGACGAGAAAAACTTCGTGCCAGTCTTTTTGTTGATCCGCCCCGTCCCCGCACAGCCCAAGAACCGTTAAATTATAAAGCGTTGAAGAAGCAGGCAGGCATGTTGGCTACTATCATCCGTAAGTACGCAGGACGTGGACAAGGTCAAATTCCGTTTGTTGAATTGGGAAATGAACCGGATTTACCAGGATTTTGGCCCGGTAGTATAGATCAGTATGTTGAATCAATGAATTTGCTGGCTGATGTTTTGCAGTTGACAAAGCGGGCAGTCGGACTTGAAAAAGACGATTTGACTATAATGAATGGCGGTCTTTCATTTGCGGGAACGACGGGTGATCTTCGTTCGCGCGAGTTTTTGCGTAAAGCTGATTTTTCGAAACTTGACGCCATTGCTTATCATGGGCACGGACCGGGTATCAAAGCAGAGCGAACATGTTTTGAACGGTTGCAGTCTGCATTGGCTGAGACGGGTAAACCTGCCATGACGGCTGTCGAAACTGAGTCCGGGTTCAGTGCAAATAGTAATGCCGGTCTCATGATCCAGGCTCGCACAGTGGTAGAAAAAATGACCTATGCCCAGTCTGTTGGTAGTCCTGCGTTCATGTTTTTTCGCCTGTTTATGGAGGGGGTCGGCACCAATGAAGGTGGTTACGGCATGACGGAATCTTTTGTGGAACCTCGACCCAGCGTGCTTAGTTACAGGGCAATGGTTGAGCGATTACGTCATCATCGTTATGTGACCAGCCTTGATGCTGAGGCTGTATGCGGTTTTCAAAATGTTAATGTTTTTTTATTTGAAGAAATTGACGATGATAGAAGTCCTGCCGGTCGCAAAACATTGGTGGCATTCAGTGAAGTGCCTGCCACTTATGAACTGGGTGTCGTTACAGGTGAAGCGGAAGATATAATGAGCCATGATCTTTTTGGCAACCGTAAATCTGTCGCCACGGTCGAATCGACGATGGTAGTACTCACTGTTGGGATTGATCCTGTTTATTTGACGTGGACGAATAATATGCCTGCAGAGGATGTAGACCTCCTGCCGCCATTGCTTGATGTGGCAGTTATTGATTCTCCATTGCCTGGTCATGAAGGACAGCTACATGTTATAGCACGAAATCCAACAAGTGAATCTGTTGATGCAACTATAAAATTAAATGCTGCCGGAGCCTTGCCATTGGAGATCAAACCATCTGAATTCTGTGTGACTATACCAGCCAGGGGGCAGGAGAAAATTACAGCAGTTTTACATGTGGGGGATTATGACAAACCTTTGCGTCTTCTACGATATTGGACTGTCTTTCCTGATGCTGATCCTGCTCAATTACCAGAGGTTCTTATGACTGGGACGGTGCCGTTGGAACTCAAATGCAAAGATGGCTCTACATCCACAGGTCAACAAGTATGGACGCCAGACGGCAAGATATTAATGTTGCCATTAGCGGGCGGTATACCCAAGAATCATCGACCATCAATTGGTTTTGCATATATTTACAGTCCTGGCGATATGATATTGCAGGCTGCCGCCAGTGCTGATTGGTGGATGACATGGTATGTTAACGACAAACAAGTTTACACAACCGAACCACTTGGAAACAACCATGGTTCAATGGCAGATCACCGTTTTGATCTGCCACTTCGTGCGGGTCGAAACTTGTTGGTGTTTCATTGTGGTAGTGGTACCCATGGTTGGGAGATTCAGTTTGGCGGTCCGCAACAACGAGCACTCGCTATTCCAGGAGGTAAGCCGCTTGAAAATATTAGTGCTGCATTAACTGTTAACCAGTCACAATGTGCCAGCATCTTGCAACCGGTGATTATTGAACAGCCTATAGCAAGACTTGACAATATTCCTGATGATTTTGCAATGTGGCAGTACGTAGAGCCGTTAACGGTTTTAGGTGCAGATGCGGTAGAAAATCTTTTCATCAAGGAACCCGACTCCTCGCGTTGGTACAAAGGTCACAAGGATCTCTCAGCGAAGTTTTGGTTGGTAGAAACACAAGGGATGGAGGTGGCAGCGTTTGTCGAGGTTGTTGATGACTTGCATTACCCGGGGGATGGGGTTAGGCTGTTATTTAGAGATGATCTTGGTCAATTGATCGTCGAAGGACGCCCCGAGGGCCTCAGAGACATGGCCAACGGCATAACCCGGTATTTATACAAGATCGATCAGGGGCTGTTAGATAACAAACCATTCCGCATTTTTCTGGAAATTGAAGATGATGATGGTTTCGGTCTCAAACAAGTATTAAAGATGGGTAACCTCGGTGAACCTAAAAAGTGTATGCGTCAGGCATTGACTAAATTTCTTTAATATTAACAGAAAATTAAGACCGCAGGGCTCCGTACCTGATTATCAATAGCGAGTTAATGAATTGTCGAAAGAATCGAAAGAATCGATATCGACCTCGGACTCGGGACAGACCTGTCCGACTAACACGCAATGCAAGCGCGCCACCCAAGCAACTGATCACTGCCCGGCTCCAGCTTGCCAGGAGATCGTACACGTTCACAGCGGAGCGGTACACGTTTTCCGTACACGAGCATTAAAATGGAACTAGACCATGAGAAACCGGATGTTTCTTTCGATGAAATCGTGTACGAGTACGTGAACGTGAACGAGTACGATTATGCCACCCAGCAGGCGGGCAAAGAGTTACGGAACGCGTTTTATGGACTTTATTATCACTGGTTCGACCGGTACATCACCGTGTCCTGTGGGGTGCGAACCTGTCTGCACCTTGGCAATTTTATCAACCACATCCATGCCGTCAGTAACCTTCCCGAAAACTGCATAGCCGAAGCCCTGGGGATTGGGAGCTGTGTGATTAAGGAAGGAGTTGTCCTTGAGATTGATAAAAAACTGGCAGGTTGCACTATCCACGACGGGCGTACGTGCCATGGCGAGCGTACCACGCTCATTGGGTACATCGGCTGAGGCTTCGTTTTTGATCGGAGCATCGGGGCTCTTCTGGTTCATATCCGCCGTAAAGCCGCCACCCTGGATCATGAATCCATCGATTACACGGTGGAAAATAGTTTCGTCGTAGAAGGACTTGTCTACGTAAGATAGAAAATTGGCAACTGAGATAGGTGTTTTTTCTTCGAATAATTCGGCAGTAATTGTACCGAGTGATGTTTCTATTTTAACAACTGGCATTGCTTTTTGTTCCTGTGATGCGGGCTTCTGATCCTGAGTGTCCTGCCCGGGCTGGTTGTCGATCTTTCTGCAACTTGATGTAACTATGCCAAATATGCAGAGGGTTGGTAACAAGAACTTGCGCATAAGAAGACTCCGAATTGGGTTAAATAAAGTCGATTTTATCGTAAGAGTATATCGTTTTCAAGGTGTTATTTAAGTTGTTTTATTTTCAGCAAGTTTTGAACTGCCATCAAACACTTGGAAAATAGTTTGTTCGAGGTTATACTGCGTGTATCTTTTAAATGGGGCTCAATTGGCAGGGAGGACTTATGGACAGACAAAAAGTAGAAAATCTGATGAGAGAACTTTTATCCGAAATCGGTGAAGATTTAAATCGGGACGGTTTAAAGGATACTCCTGCACGCATGGCGAAAGCTATAGAGTTTCTTACACGTGGATACAGGCAGACGCCTGAAGAAGTGGTCAACGGGGCAATTTTCGAGTCAACTGCCGACAACATGGTCGTCATCAGGGATATTGAGGTATACAGCTTGTGTGAACACCATCTGATGCCGTTTTTCGGACGTTGCCATGTTGGCTATATTTCGCGTGGTAAAGTTATAGGTGTCAGCAAGATTGCTCGTATTGTTGATTGTTTTGCTTCCAGGCTTCAAATACAGGAGCGTTTGACGAATGAAGTTGCCAGGGCTTTGAGGGATTCGATAGATGCCGAGGGTGTCGGTGTTGTAATGGAATGCCACCATCTCTGCATGATGATGCGCGGGGTGGAAAAACAGAACTCCACAATGGTAACTTCCGCAGTGCTGGGAAGTTTTCATGATGACCCTGCAACACGCGCTGAATTTATGACGTTAGTGAATAAAGGGTAGGGGATCCCGGGCTCAGCAATCACTCATCAACTGCGGCGCGCTACGGAGAGCATCGCCCTACCCGATAGCGATAACGATAGCGATACCGAACCTGAACGGCTGCCCTCTAATCACTCTCTGCAGCCGCCGGCTATATGACTTTCATTTTCGGCAGATCTTGAATGTCGATGCCGCCCAATAGAAATCCTTCTTCATCGACAACAGGCAAGTCATCAATTTTTCGCTGCTCAAAAATGCGCAGGACATCGACTGCCAGAACATCGGGACCAACAGATATGGGGTTTTGCACCATCACTGTTGAAATTGCCTTGTTGAGGAGTGAGAAATCACCATCGCCTGCTATACCGCGTCGAAAATCTCCATCAGTATAAATTCCAATCAATTTACCGTATTCATCAACAATAAATGCAATGCCGCCATGGGCTTCAGTCATGGAGGTAACTACATCTTTAACGAGTGTATCAGCAGTAACTTTTGCAATATTTTTACTTGTCCTCATTATATTGCGGGCTTTCAGGAGCAGTGCACGTCCTATTGCTCCTCCGGGATGGAGTTTGGCGTAGTCCTCTTTTTTGAAGCCGCGGGCATTTAATAACACCATGGCTATAGCGTCACCATATGCCAGCGTAGCCGTTGTGCTGGCTGTTGGAGCCATGTTAAACGGACATGCTTCTCGATCGACCGAAGCAAGCAGCACAATCTGGCTTAGCGCAGCCAACTCGCTTTCCGGGCAGCCTGTAATAGCCACAATAGGAACACCAAGCCTGCGTACAGCCGGAATCAGTGTTTTGATCTCGTCGGATTCTCCTGAATAGCTCAAAGCAATCAGGACATCCTGCTGGGCGAGAATGCCCAGATCTCCATGTATTGCCTGCACAGGATTAAGCACAACACTGGTGGCACCTGTGCTGGCAAGGGTTCCGGAAATCTTTTCAGCTATCGGCAGATTTTTGCCGACACCGGTAAGCACAATTTTTCCGCCGTTTTCCAAAGTTTTCAAAAACAGTTCTATTGCATTGTTGAAATTTCCATCAAGATCGTCACGAACCCTTTTCAACGCAGAAATTTCAATATCAAAAACATTTTTTGCCAAATCGATTGAATTCATGCGCAAGATTATCCCTTAAACAAGTGATTGAAGCAAGATGTAATTAAACATTGACATCGAATATTGCCAAAGTGTATATTACGCCCTTGTGAACCCGAAGTCCGCCAGATTTGCGAATAGCGCATTTTACTACTCGAACCGTTTGGAATCGTGTGGTTGTGTGTTGTTAGAGTCAGTATATCTTGTATCTGTAGCATGGGCGGGCGTTTCGGGGGAAGCAGCACCGCGGGATTAATGAGTTCCGCATAGTTTTTTTCCAGACATCCACGAAAGGCCCGCCCTAAACAAAATTTAGGATGGGTATTTTTTTTGAACGGAATCAAATAAATCTTTGTGAAAGTAGAGCTCAAATGACTAATAAAACGAAAAGCAAAAAAGAAAAAAGTACGGTGTCTGATTCGGTCAGTGCGGGAAAGGCTATACGTACAGGAGCACGATGTCTTATAGAGGGACTGGAGCGTGAGGGCTGCGAAGTTATTTTCGGCTATCCCGGCGGCGCAATTCTGGAAGTTTTTAATGAAATTTACAACTCCCCGATGAAGATGGTGCTTCCAAGACATGAACAGGGTGCGGCGCATATGGCTGATGCTTATGCACGAACAACAGGCAAGGTGGGCTGTTGTATTGTTACATCAGGTCCCGGGGCGACAAATACCGTTACAGGTTTGGCTACTGCCAATATGGATGGAATACCTATTGTTTGTATTTCCGGACAAGTTTCCACTTCTGTTATTGGGACAGACGCATTCCAGGAAGCTGATATCTGCGGTGTTACGCGTCCTGTAACGAAGCATAACTATCTTGTGAGGGACGTCAACGACCTGCCGCGCATTATTGTGGAGGCATTCCATATCGCCAGAACAGGTCGTCCTGGTCCTGTCCTGATTGATATGCCGAAAGATGTTCAGATAGCGAAAACAGCAGTTCCTTTTCCTGACGGTTTCAAACGTCCGGGGTATAAGCCGTCGTATGAAGGTCATCCCAAGATGATCGAACGCCTGGCTGCGATGATAAACTCTTCTCACAAGCCTTTGCTTTATGTCGGGGCAGGTGTAATATCTTCAGACTCATCTGAGCTTCTCACGGAGCTTGCACGCAAAGCACAGATTCCGGTTGCCACGACACTTCTGGGGCTTGGGGCTTTCCCTGAAACTGATGAACTTTCCTTGTACATGCTGGGGATGCATGGCACTGTTGCCTCTAATCTGGCAGTAAAGAACTGTGATCTGCTTATAAGCGTCGGTGCCCGGTTTGATGACCGTGTTACCGGCAAGATCTCAGAGTTTGCGCTGAAAGCCAACGTGGCACATATTGATATAGATCCTGCTGCAATAGGCAAGAATGTCAGATGCGATCTACCTGTTGTCGGTGATATCAAACCGGTGCTTACAGCCCTGCTGCCTCAAGTTTACGCAGCGAAGCGACCGGAGTGGTTTGCGCAATACAGGAAATGGATGCAGGATGATCCTTTCTCGTACGATCCGTCACCGACGGGTAATATAATGCCGCAGTATGTTGTTGAGCAGGTTCACGAGGTCAGTCGGGGCGATGCACTGATTTGTACAGATGTCGGTCAGAACCAGATGTTTGCAGCGCAGTTTTTCCGTCATACCAAGCCGCGGCGATTCTTGAGCTCCGGCGGTTTGGGTACAATGGGATACGGTCTGCCGGCAGTTATAGGGGCTCAGTTCGGTAAACCGGATCAGCTCTGCGTATGTATAACCGGCGATGGTGGAATGCAGATGAATGCGCAGGAAATCGTCGTAGCCGTTGAACACAAGCTGCCGATAAAAGTTGTCATACTGAACAATGGATATCTTGGTAATGTTCGCCAGTGGCAGGATATGTTCTACAACCGTACACGTTCCGCCGTTACGCTTACACAAACAAATCG
This sequence comes from Lentisphaerota bacterium, assembly GCA_012511845.1. Classification (GTDB taxonomy): domain Bacteria; phylum Verrucomicrobiota; class Kiritimatiellia; order RFP12; family UBA3636; genus JAAZFF01. The sequence goes on along the minus strand of JAAZFF010000331.1, from coordinate 4,295 downwards.
GCCGCCGAATGAACAGATACCCGAGCCGGAAGAAGCCGATGACAAGTATTTGCCGGATTTTGTGATGCTTGCCAAAGCTCATGGTGCGGAAGCACGGCGCATTACAAAGATTGAGGATGTCAAACCGACCTTGGAAGAGGCTTTCGCAAGCCCTGAACCCTGGATTATGGAATTTATAGTTGATCCTGAAAGCAATGTCTTTCCAATGATTCCACCGGGACAGAGCGTCGATGATACGATCCGTAAAATTTAAAGGAGATTACGTTATGCTACATATAATAAATGCCACAGTTGAAAATCAGCCGGGCGTCCTCGCCAGGATAGTAAGTCTCTTTTCCGGCAGGGGTTACAATATTGAAACGCTTAATGTGGGTCCCTCAGCAGACCCCATGCTCTCCAAGATGACGATTACCCTTCATGGGGACTCACATGTTATAGAGCAGGTCAGCAAGCAGCTCAACAAACTCATAGATGTCATAAAAGTTGTTGAACTGACATCTGTTGAGCACCTTGAACGTGAATTGATTCTCGTAGAGGTGGCTACTCCGAAAGAGAAAAGAGGTGAGGTAGTTGAGCTGGCAGCGCTATTTGAAGCCAAGATTGTCGGGGTGAGTGAAAGATCCCTGACGTTGCAGTATATCGGAACGAAGGCGCAAGTAGAAAATTTCGTGAAATTACTCCGACCTTACACTATAATGGATTTGTCTCGAAGCGGGCTGATAGCAGTCGCGCGTGGTGATTAGAATATTTTCAACAGCAAATAAACGCGGGAGGAATATATAATGTACCTTGGATTTGATGTGGGTACACAGGGAATTCGTGCAATTTTGACAAGCCTCGATGAGGGGAAAATAGTCGCATCAGAATCTGTGTCTTTTGGTCGAGACTTTGCATTATATATGTCTCCCGGCGGTTTCTTGCCGAACAAGAATGTTTTAATCCGCCATGCTGATCCGCTGATGTGGCTTGATGGGCTGGATCTCGTTTTGAAGCGACTCGCATCATCTGGAGCTGATATGGCTTCCGTGCGATCAATATCCGGATCTGCCCAGCAGCACGGCACTGTTTACCTGAATGAGTCTTTTGGCAAAGCTCTTGCTGAATTGAATCGGGATAAAAGATTATCGGAAAATATTTCCTGTTCACTTTCCCGTTCGACATCACCAATCTGGATGGATCACTCTACTAGCGATGAATGTGCCATGCTGTTGGCAGAATTCGGATCGGAAGTAAGAACCCGTACAGGCAGCGCACCTACAGAACGCTTTGCCGGACCGCAAATAATGAAGTTTGCAAGGACAGAAGCTGCAAAATACGAAGAAACAGCTCATGTGCATCTTGTAAGTTCATTTTTGTGTTCTGTACTCTCCGGGGCAAATGCTCCGGTGGATTTTGGAGATGGAGCGGGCATGAATCTTCTTAATCTTGAGACTTTGCAGTGGGATGCTGATATAGTTGAATTTACTGCCAAAAATTTAACAGGCAAACTGCCGGAAGCAGTACCCGGCTCTACCATTGCCGGAAGGCTTTCGCCATATTTCACAAAATACGGACTTAAAGCTGATTTGCCGGTAATAGTCTGGACAGGTGATAATCCCAGCAGCCTTATAGGTTGCGGTGCTTTTAATCCCGGAAGCTGCATCATAAGTTTGGGCACTAGCGATGTCGTATCTGCCGCCATGTCTGAATATGCGCCTCCTCAGGATTCCGGCGGGAATGTGTTTGGTAATCCTGCAGGCGGCTATATGGGTATTTCCTGTTTCACAAACGGTTCTTCAGCCCGAAACAAGGCTTTTGAAGAGCTTGAGGTCGGTTTTGATTTTGCAGACAACGAAGCTTGCTTGACGACCGTGCCCGGCAACAACGGCAAGCTCATGCTTCCGTATTATTTTGCCGAAAGCACTCCTCCTGTTGACAAGCCGGGAGTAGTGCGCAATTACGATCCAACTTCTGCAACCAGGGCGGAAAATGTAAGGGCGCTATTTGAGTCACAGGCAGTGACGATGCGCCTGCACTCCAAATGGTTGAGCGAGGGGTTTGAGTCACTGCGCATCACGGGGGGTGCCTCACGATCTGCTGGTTTTAGACAGATTATTGCCAACGTATTTCAGGCACATGTACTCATATCTGAAAATCCGGATACTGCCGCCCTGGGCGCTGCACTAAGAGCGTGTGAAGGGGCAGGAGATGCTGACTTTTCTGAATTGACAGAAGTTTTTTGCAAGCCTGATTGTACTGTCGAACCTGATCGTGCTACAGCACCGGTTTATGATGCCATGCTTGAGAAATATGAAGTTTTCGAAAAATCCGGCAACTAAATCTGTTTTATAAATTGGAAAGAATCTTCTTGCCTTCATCAAGAAAGATGCCGCGGAGATTCATTTGCAGCGAATCAGGATTTGGAGCAAAACGCATACCGTCATCTTCCGACACCACGCCGGCTTTTATGAATTTGTAGAGAGCCTGGTTGAAGTTCTGCATTCCGTTTTCTCCACCGGTTTCGATTGCTGCACCAAGAAGACGTAATTCATTTTTTACCAGAATCTTCTTTACGGTCGGGGTGTTGAACATGATTTCCGCAGCCGGGATAAGTCCACCTCCTATTGTAGGTACAAGACGTTGACACACTATAGCGCGCAAATTGTTGGCAAGCGCCATTCGCACCTGATCCTGTTCCTCTGCCGGGAACATATCCAGGATGCGCGGTACAGCAGCTGCTGCAGTGCCGGAATGTAGTGTTGTGAAGACAAGATGCCCTGTTTCGGCAGCTGTTATGCCTGTCCTGACGCTGTCTGTATCACGCATCTCACCGATGAGAATCACATCGGGGTCCTGGCGCAGTATGCGCTTTAGAGCAGAGGCGAAGGACTCTGTATCGAGCCCGACTTCCCGCTGTGTAACAATGCTCATTTTGTCTTCAAAAGCATATTCTATCGGGTCTTCAACCGTAATAATACGCCGTGGTTTACTTACATTTATGAGTTCTATCAAAGATGCAAGTGTCGTTGATTTGCCGCATCCGGTAGTACCTGAAAGTATTATTATGCCGCTGTTCTCTTCAATGAGTGTTTCAAGAACCGGGGGCAAGTTAAGGTCTTCAAGGTCGGGAATTTTATCTTTTACATGGCGTATCGCTATTACGGGGAAACCTTCACCCGTATAAAGACTTACCCTGAATCTGCCAACTCCCTCCTCCCTGTGCGAGAAGTCAACTTCGTGGGTTTGTGCATACTGTTCCTTCAGATGTTCGGGCAATATATCATCTACAATAGCCGCTACTTGTTCAAAAGAAACAGGTTCGAACGGTGCCGGAGCAAGGATTTTTTCTATCCGGAAAAGAGGTGGGGTATCACTTTTTATATGTATATCCGACGCATCGGATTCGACTGCTTTGCGCAGTACTTCTTCAAGCATGGACATTCTGTTTCTCCTGATTTATCATGTTTGCTTGCTAAACATTACGCCCCCCAGGCTCAAGAAAACTACATTCGGGAGCAAGGCGGCAATAATGGCGGGAAATGTGCTGTGATAAGCGAAAAACTTTAACGCAAGGGTAAGTGCATAAAAACTGAAAAATGCCGCAAGCGCTATTATTATCCCTTTCATAACGCTCTGCCTGCCGGTACTTATCCCCGCAGGAATTGCAAATATAGTGATTACAACGCAAGACCACGGTGATGCAATGCGGTACCAGAATTCAAACCATTTGCCGTTGTCTTTGATTTGCAAGGTGATAAGTTGGCGGTACATGTCTGCCAGCGAATAAAATTCCCAGTTGCGGTATTCCAGCATCATTGATCTTGGTGTTTCTGTCAACTTATACATTGCTGCTATTTTGGGAGCATTCACTTCGGAGGAATTATTTCGGCGCATCGGCAACTCCTGTCCGTCAATGTCATACTCTATTTTTCGCAGTTCATGAAACCACCACACTCCATCAAGATATTCGGCACGCTTTGCATGAACACCGCTTACAACCATGCCATCTTTCTCCTGTCTTATTTCAACCGGACCACTTGGTCGTGCCATAGTTTCCTCGGTAGAAGGGTCTACAGAGGAAAATACCCATGTTCGTCCCGTGACAGGTGCAATGTGTTGCAAGTTTTTCTTCTCCTGGGAGACTGAAGTTTTGAAAGATGACTCATCCAGGCGCTCAGACCATACACTGGCGTCCGGGGCTATTTTTTCACCATTCCATATCACTAGCACACTCATTAGAACAGATACTATTAAAAATGGAATGAGCAATTTATAAAAACTTATCCCGCTGGCGCGCATTGCTGTCAACTCACTGT
>JAAZFF010000330.1 GCA_012511845.1 Lentisphaerota bacterium | reverse complement strand
CTGATCACTGCCCGGCTTGCCGGGCACCACCCTGCCCGATTACTCTTCTTTTTTACGGATAATCTGTACACCTTCAACCATGGCGAGAAAGTTTCCGGCGGGGACGTAAGAGGGTATGGAGTTGCCGGAGCCGAGAGCATAACCGTTGGCGGTTGCACGATACCGGGCACCCTTCTCCGCTATGGATGCAGTGATATCCGCAGGTGTTTTCAGACAAAGGAAATCCAGATCGAAGCCACCGAAAAGCCCAATCCGCGAGGAATATTTATCAATCCAGGTCTGGAAAGGTGCGATAGCATCTTCATTGGAATGCTTGGCGTCGATCCCGATATCTATAAAGTCATCCATCACTTCGAAGATGTTGCCGCATGAATGAAGAAGGAAGGGTTTACCTGCATTGTGGACAGCATTTATGATGCGTCGGTACTGCGGAATAATATTGTTTCTGATAACATCAGGGTGAGTCAGCAGCGATGATTTGAAGCCGAGATCATCACCAAAACGGCAGGCGACGTACGTGTTTTTGTAACGTTTTAAAAACTCACTCCATATGGAGTGCATGAGATCACCTATTTTATTGTATAGCGCAGCATGCAGCTCAGGATCGTCGGCATCCATAAAAGGAAGATATTCAAGACCGGTAAAAGCTTCAGCAAGTTCGAAGACTCCGTTACCGATACCGCCGATGGCTTTCATCCCTGCAGGCATGACTTCACGCAGTGCGTAAAAACGGGGTATTGCATGTTTCCAAAATCGTCCGGGAATTTCCTCCCATGGAAAATTATTGAAATCATCCCGTGTTTGAATGGGACCGGCACCGCCGCAAATGGCACTATGATCACCAATGAAGCTTCCTATGCAAATTTCGAATGAAACAGTATCAAAAGTCATGCGTTTAAAGAAATCACAGTAGAGACGGAAGAATTCCGCAAGGTCCCCCGGATCGTCAGATGCAAGTAGATCGCTGAATGTAATACCGAGAATCTGCTCAATCGATTCAGGATTGACCAAGTGTTCATAAAGCGGCAGGCGTGCCGGGCGCCGATTTGCCATAACAGCTTCTATATGGCGGTAGTCCGGTTGAAATGATGTTTTCATGAGTCGTCAATTTAGTAGTAATAATGTCAATATATATATCATATGGATTTCTTTTTAACACGGATTTCAGAAACCGAAATATCTCCTGAAGACATTTCCGCATTCAGCTGGAAGTGCCAGCCCCATTTTCCTATAAAACATGCATCCTCTATCCGCCATGTGTGTGTCTGCCAGGCATCACCCCGGTCAAGATACCACAGGTCGGGTGCCCGCCAGTTTTCGGATTCATAAAGAAGCTCGGTATTAAGACCCGGCGTGGTGGTGCGTTTACCATATTCATGGTATCCGGTAACAGATTCATAAACAAGGGTGCAAACAGCCGGTACATCAGGATTGGCACGACGCGCAGTAACGGTAATTTCAAAAACACGGTCATTCCAACCTGCAAAAGACGGATCTATATCGAAATAAATGAAGGGACGCCGGTTTCGGAGATCGGAACTGCGCCATGTAGTGCCGCAGGAATCACCACCAGGAATTGTAACCCCGTCAGCTCGAGGGTCGTTGCTACCCTGTCGTAAGCCATTCTCCAGATTCGTTTCACCGAGATGACATGTGATTTCATTTGAGGATGAAAAATCCTGTCCAAGAGATATTCCGGGACTGTTTAAAGTTATGTCTGCATCAGGGTACGAGCAGATCGGATCTGAATCATCATGCCATTGTACAAGTGCTGTTCTGCCGTTGTTATCGAAGGCAAACCTCAGTGTTCCATCCTCCTCTCGTCTCCAGCCGAGGAAATGCGGTTCCGGACCCAGATGTCCGGCAAGTTTGGCGAGGGCATTGTATGCAGCACGCGGTTGCATATCGTCGGTTAGAATAGCATGTACACCTTCGCCGTACTTTGGTCCTGCTGCTTCAAACCAGAAGGTCTTTTCAATTCCCTGTGCAATATTAAGTACATATGAACGCACAAGGGCATTTGCCTGCCGACGCTGCTGCTCTTGAGTTTCTGTAGTGGTTAAACCAATTTCAGTTATCCAGATGGGCATTTTGCTGTCCTGGTTGTTGGCAGCAAGCATCGCCCGGACATTTCCCGCCATGGCGAGGTATCGATCTTCAGCCCCAAAAGTATAGCCGATCGAATCGTAGGGATGAACGCAGATATAGTCGAAATGTCCGGCAGCCCCGGCTTTGATGACCTGGTCGAAATAATGCAAATCGAAAGCTGCACATGTGATGCCGAACTTGGCATTTGGATTGGCAGCTTTCCCTGCATTGTAAGCCGCACATACCATGTTGGAATAATCTTTCGGAGAGCCATGGTGATTGAAGACGGGTGAGTTGCCTTCATTCCAGATTTCCCAGTATTGTACATCATCCCTATAACGGGAAACAGTACGGTAAACATAATCGCTCCAGCTCTGTAAACTGCGTACAGGAAATCCCCGGGAACTGTTATCCGATGATGCCCACGGAGCAAAATATAAAAAGATTCCTGTCAGGTTGATACCTTGTTCACGACAAGCTTTTACGAGACCATCACCCCATGAGAAATCCCATTCTCCCTCCTTGCGCTGCACTGTACCCCACTCCGGAAAGTAGCGCAACCATGTAACACCGGCTTTTTTAAGAAGTGGCAAAAACTCCGGATATCTATGGGATTCTTCAGCTCCCGAGGCTATGCCCCACGGGGATGCGTTGGAAAAGGAGACGGATGCAGGAGAGAAATTTTTAGGCGACCCGGCGGATATAGTTTCGAAAGAATCGTTTGTCATGAGTTGTCTCCTGTCAGGATAGATGTATCGTAGAATTTCGCACTGAGTTATTCGTTATTTCGGAGAAATAACGAGAGCATTGTGGATCGTCACGCCCGAAAGCGCAACTGTCAGCTCTGAGCCAGATGAGGTGTCGTTCGTAATAACACTGTACTTTTCGTCTTCAAATACCAGAGATACTGAATAGTTTCCGCGTGGCAACTTTACATGAACAGAAATGGGTCCCACGTTGGGTATCTGATCTATTCCGCCGTCGGAAGGATTATTCGGTATACCTGAAGCGCGATTGATAAAGTGGATAATTTTTCTGCCTTCCTTCTGACGCAGAGTTACATCAACGCTTACAGGAGCCTGAACAGATATATCGAGCTCCCCCGCAACACGTTTGACGCATTCACCTATAAAGGTGCGTGTAACGTTTTACGGGTTGTTATGGAAGTCCTGGAACAGGTTGCAGGGTATACAGCCAACGGCACCCTTGCCAACACGATTGAGCGTGAAACCGGGGAAACCTGTCATGAACTCTCCGGGCATGAAAGTAGAACCCAGAGGTGCGTAATCTTCTGCAGTTGAGCTCTTAAGCATAGCCCATACAGGGCTGTGTATGGCGGCAATATCCTTTCCAACAGGAACATACAAGGTGGCGTTTTCCCGTGTTTCAGAAATTTCAGCGCCGATAAAATCAGCTGGAAAACGCTTTATAAGCTCAGCCCCTGTAAGAAGGAGTTTACCGCCGTTCTTAACATAATCTTGAAGCCTTGCCACCATTTTATCAGAAATTTTGCTCTGTTCCGGCACCACGACAACAGGAAATTCCCCGACACGTGTACTGAGAGCCCACTCATCGAAGATATCAACGCCGTAATGATTTTCCAGCAGACCTGCTACGGAGCCTCGAACAGGGGCATAGTTGAAATCCCACATCAGATTTGTTCCAGTTGCAGTCGTGTAAAGGTGGTGTTCAGAGTGCAATACAGCAATTTGCGGAATAGTTTCAGTGCCTTCGCAAAGCTCTATGCGATCTTTGATAAATTCCGCAACTTCCACAATACGACCGATGCGCCACGGTATAAGCCTGCCATCACGCATGACGCCGTTTTCATAAATTTGAACACTCCCGCCTGTAGACATGAAAATTGCAGCTTCCTGCTGCAGCATTTGCGCCGACTTGACTGTCCAGGCTGAGGTCGGACGCGCAAGCCCATGAGTAGAGTAAAACGCCCAAATCATTATATCCCATTGTTTACCGCGATTAGGTAGAAAACGTGCTTCGCAGCGACCTCTGTCCAGCCCCCATATACAGGAGTTGTCACCGCTTATCCAGTCTGTCGGCACATCAGGATTACCCGGATTTGCAAAAGTCTGCAGCCAGTTGGAGCAGATGCGTATGCCCGGCTTGTATTCATGAACTACATCGCAGTAGTGCCTTACATAATCTTCGAAACTTCTGCGAATAAAGAGCATCCATTCTGACCAGCCGGAATCGGCAGGACTTGCCGGTGCATCCCTCGAACCTGTTTGTTTTTCCCATGAATCGAGGCAGCGCGGACAGTAGCACGGTTCGACTGCCCACATATCTCCATCGATCCAGAAACCATCTACATTGTACCGATCGATCAGTTCCTTGAATTGAGGGATTAGCAGTTCATCAATATATCCGCTGCGCGGGCACATCTTTTGAATCTTACCGGCATCTTTCAGCAGTGTATCGCGCTGCTCATAAGGAACAACAGCCCATTCCGGACGGCGTTTGGCAGCAGCGGCATCCCAGATTCCGGAGTAGTGGCAATGGAGCGGAATTCCGAGACGGCTTGTAGCTTCACGCCATTGCACCATAAGGTCTTTTTTAAGACCGGGGCATACTGTTGCATCCGGCGTTTTGCTGAACCAGCTCGTCATGCCGGGATGACCCTTGCAGTCGGTTTGTGCAAAATCGAGCCCAAGGCGAGCCAGCTCATGTTCAAGATTTTCAGGAGTCGCACATACACCGAGTTCAGTGTCTCTGGCGTTTGCATGGAGGTCGTAATGAAGACCAAAAAGCTGCTTGCTTCCATCCCAGGTTTTAATATTTTTTGACATGACAAGTTTTCCTAATGTATAAAAACGTCTCGTTTTGCTTCCCTTAACAAGTCTGTATTTCTCATTTCCTTCTCATGTTAGATTTTGGCTATGAGTTATGTCGGATTAAATCAATATGTTATATGACAATAGCATAACAGGAGAACGGAACAATAACAACAGTATTACCTGTAATACCTAATTAATCGTTTCCGTTCCCGGATCCATACACGATTTCATTGCAGTAAACCTCCAGTTTCTCATGAAAGAGTCCTATTCTTATTCCCCGTGTAGAGGAGAAGAGTCAGTCCGTGATTGTCCCCGGCACCTCCTCGTAGGAAGTGCTTACAACGCAGTTACGCTCATCGAAAACATTGAAAAACCAGGCAGTGGTGTGCCGGGGCAGAGAGGCTTCTACACGCCCGGTTTCAGGGTTGTAGTTCGCCGGATGGGCATTCCATTTTCTGTCAGTCCAGTGCCCTAAAGCGCGGGTAACGCATAGTTCTATTTTCTCAGGAGGACGTGCCGATGCAATCTTCGCCCAGACTTTTTCTTCGTTGCGACCGTACGCTGTTATCTCCGGCAGCGGCACTCCGTTGCGAAACAGACTGTCGCAGAAAACGGCTGTTTCCGGGGCATCCCATCCCTGTGGATGACCGTGAGGCATTTCGATGCGGATACAGAGTGTTTTTGGTCCGGTTGAAAGTTCATAGGACTTCCTTAACGAAGGTAACGGGTATGCAGAATCGTTGGTGCCGCTAATCCAGCATATCGGCGCATGTGCCTCAGGCAGGTAGTTCGAGGGGTCCCACAGATCGAGCCAACGCTGCAGCAGCGGACCCGGCAGCGTAGGAAAGACAGAGTCCTTCCATCCAGAATCATGCCCCAGGAAACCGCATCCGTAGATCGGCACTGTTGCCTGTAACCGCGAATCGACACCGGCGACTATAGAGGCGAGATAGCCGCCCCAGGAGATGCCGGTAACAGCTATGCGCCGAGGGTCGACATGTGGTTGCGCTGCCAGTAAAGAATGAGCAGTAATAGCTGCAGCTACTGCATGATAAGTCCACTGTTCAGTTTCTTCGCTGTCAGCCTGTCGGAATGAGGCATCCCACCCCGGAGGGCCTCCATGCTCGTGCCTCTTATGGGGTCCACCGTCAAGTACGACCGGTTGTGCCGGAATGCATCCGCACAAATCCATTGCGATAGCTGCATAACCCCGGGCATTCCAGATACGCACCCATTCATCGAATGCAGTGCCTCCTCCTCCATGCAGCAATACAATTCCCGGACATGATGTATCCTGTACAGTGCGAGGTACACCCATCCAAGCAAAAACCCGTGTAGGGCGACCGCAGTAAGGAACATTTTCAAAAAAAAGCGGCTTTACACCTTGCGCAGAAAACCCTTCCGCAGGAAACACCCTTGGGGGCGGACGGCGAACATCGGAGAAGGAAGGTGGAGTATGTCTTATAATCATTGCAACAGTATAGCACCACGCAGCTTATTAATACAAACCGGTTCTATCCGCCTTTATGGGATTATCTGATAATTTCAATTTTATTGCGCTCTTGAAGACCCTTTGATATTCTATAGTATGGAATTGAGAGGCAGTTAACAACAACTGCGGGAAGGACAATCAAATGAAGCATTCTATACCTGTTGGCATTTTATCCATAGCATTAACAACACAGATCCTGGCATCAGTCAAGCCGGTGGTAAAGACTCCCTTTGTCTTTACCGACGAGGATGCCCGTATCGCGATTGAAGCTTGTGAAGGAGAAATTGCCTGCCATGTCTCCGCTATTACAACAAAGGGGTTTGGACCGAAACGTACTGAAATAGTTCAGATCATTAATGGAGAGATTGGCATAAAACCGTTGGCAGAAGGTATACACCGAGTAGATCTTGGTCCACCCGTCAACGATGAAGTTCGTTTTCTTGCCATGACACTGCCGGACACACAAGATGCCGGAAAGATTGCAGAACAATTGCCGAAACGCGGTAGAGCCTTGTTGGCGGGGGAGCCGTTCACTCTTCTTTTGATGGGAGATTCGGTCTCCCACACAGGCGATTATGGACTGATGCTCGCCAGGATACTCGAACGTGCAACTGGCAATACAAATATAACAGTTGTGAAGAGGACTTACCCGGGACGGTCTATAGACGCCACAGTGAGACATTTCGAAAGGGACACCCGTAACACTATGCCTGATCTCGGATTACTTATGTACGGGCTGAATGATCAAATCAGCTTCGTGCCGCTTCCGGCTTTTCTGGAACAGTACGAATGGGTCTCAAGCCATCTTCTAGAACGTTTCGGCGCAGATACAGTTTTTCTCCAACCCACCCCTCATATAAAAATGTTGCGCTCGGAACCGGATGGTACAATAAGTCCTTCCAAACATGCCTTTCGCACTATAGGATTTGCGCGTGCTATAGCAGATTTGGGCACAGAGCTTGATATTCCCGTTGCATCTACCTTCCATGCCATCTGGGGTAGCGGAGAAAACTCTGTTAATGAATCGGCAATGGCGATGTGGCCGCTGTATCCCGAGAGCTACAGTGCACAATTCAGCACACTGCTTGAAAGCACAGGCCGCGGCGATGTAATTCATCCAAACGCACTTGGTCATCTGCAAATCGCCAAAGCTGTCTTCAAGGCTATCACAGGAGTAGAGGAAACTCCGACGCTTTATTTGTCCGGTACCAGCAGATGGACTGCTAATGGTGTTGTTTCGCAAATCAATGTGTCCAACTGTACAGACAAGGTGCGAACAGGTCGCCTGGAGCCATATGCACCGACAGCGGCAACAATTTCGGAACAGGAATCTGTACCATATACGCTTCAGCCGGGAGAAAGTCTGGTCTTTGAAGCAACCTGGACGGAAGCAACTCTTCCTGAGGATCTTCTTCGCTTTCCCAACGATGTATACCTTAGCCAGCAACAGATTCCGATTTCGGTTGTCGACTTTTCCGATAATAGCAGCTATGTACACTCTGTGCTTTGCCCGTTTGAAGTGGAGGGGGATTTCATAGCACGCCGTACCGTTATCGAGGGGCAGGAAATAATTGCCTTGTTGCAGACTAAAGATGGCATACAGGAAAGATCCATACAGATTCCGGTCGGCAGCCCGGTCGGAAGGATCCCTGTTGTGGAGAAACTTGCCGATGGTAACAGAACCGGCTATGCCGTTGCCGAAGTCGTCTATACGGCTGTCGGGATAGCTCCTGTAAGCGAGGCAAAAGTTGATGGACAACTTGAGGAGTGGGAGGGACAGCCCTCTGTTCCGATCGGCAGGTCATGCCAGGCGCGTGGCTGGCGCGGACATATAGACAATCGTTTAAATCCGGAAGAGGCACAAGCTGACTTCTTTTTCAAATCAGGCAAAGACGGAATCTATGTTGCCATCCGAGGGCACGGTGTGCTGACAAATGACACAGTTACGATCTTTTTTGACCCCCGCCCTTTCGGAGAACTTGGAACTGCAGGACCTTATTATTGGGCTAACTTTTCCTTTGCACCGGGCGGTCGTGTCAAAGCAGTCAAAGGAGAAACGAGTGCTTCCCGTGATGGTTTACACGGGGTCTGGCTGGCAACTGAAACGGGTTTGGAAGCAGAGTTCTTCATTCCTTATACTCTCATGGACGCCTCAGCATGGCATGAATCCGGCGATCTCGGCATGTCAATTATCTGGAGACACAAGGGTGTCAACGGCTTGTCCACACGGTTGACCTGGTCGGAAGACGGCCACGAATGGAATCCGCGTTGGTATGGGATAGTTCAACGTATTGAGCCCGGAACAAACCCGACGCAACGCTATGTTGTACGTGTAAAGTAGAGGGTCACCCTCAAAGCAGTTTACTTCGACACCTTGTTTTTAACATTCATTAATCTTGAATCTCCTGTAGAAGGCAGTCTGCAGTCTTTCCTGGAGAGATGCATATTGACAGAATATTGATGACATGCTAAGATAACGTTGTCTTTTCAATTGGGAATTCGTTTCTATTGAGGAAGCTTCTCATGAAAATCTGGCTTAAAATTATAATATGCGCATTGGTAGTGATTCCATTGACAGGCTCACTCGCCTATGAGTTCAAACTTCCATCGGGTACGGGCGTGGTGAACGTCCGGGACTATGGTGCAAAAGGTGATGGGAAAGCAGATGACACTGAGGCGATCAACAAAGCCATCGCCTTTATTTTCGAAACCCCCGACACGTACAACCGCTACCGCAACCAGGGCATCCTCTATTTTCCCGCAGGTACGTACAAGGTGACCGGTCCGGTAATGTCCAAAGTATTGAACACCGGCTGGGCGGGCGGATGGCGTTCCGGCATGTTCCTGCTCGGAGAAAGCCGCGACAAGACGGTGATACGGCTTGCAGACAATACAGAGGGTTACGGCGATGCTGAAAAACCACGCTACGTTGTAGCCACCGGTTCCGAATCGGACGATCACAACAAGGAGACAAGCGGCGGCGGCAACCGCGCATTCCGCCACAACATTGTGAATCTGACTATTGACGTGGGGCACGGCAATCCTGGTGCCATTGCATTGGATTATGTGGTGAGCAACCGCGGGTGCGTCGAGGATGTGCTGTTGCGTGCACCTGAAGGTAGCGGGTATTGCGGGTTAAATCTGGAGCGCCACTGGCCGGGACCCGCACTTATCAAGCGCTTGGAAATCCAGGGATTCGATTACGGTATCCGTGTGGGACATTTCCAGTACAGCATGACCTTTGAGCACATCAAACTCGTCAACCCGCGCGTGTGCGGCATCCGCAACTCACAGAATGTGCTGGCCATCCGCAAGCTCGACGCAGTGGCAAAGGTACCAATCGTGGATGCACGTGGCGAACACAGTACGATTGTGCTGATGGATTCCGTTCTCAAAGCTGCACCGGGGACACCGCCGGGAACCGTGGCGTTTCAAAATAAAGGGCGGGTTTATTTGCGTGACGTGAAAGTGGAGGGCTTTGCCACAGCATTAAATGACGAGCGTGGCAAAAAGGTCATCCCTGCCACATCGGACGCGTTGACGTTTTACGCTCAGCCGGGTTTTTCAACGGACAGTGGTGAGGTAAAGCCGATGAAGCTGCCGGTAAAGGAAACGCTGGAATTTCATTCGACACGGCTTTCGGACTGGGTAAACGTGGCAGATTATCCGGCGGAAGATCCAGCGGATTCAATTCAAAAGGCGATTGATTCGGGCAAGCCGATCGTGTACCTGCCGAATGCCAGTTACGCATTGCAAAAAACCGTTATCCTGCGCGGCAAGGTCCGCAAGATCATTGGATTCTGCGCCAACATCACAACCCCTGATGGTGTGCCGGCCTTCCGTGTGGAAAAACTCGACGGTCCGGGTGTGACGCTTGAACATATTACTGCCGCCAGTTCTGCTATTGTCCAGGCAGGTGACAAGGCACTGGCACTGCGCCATATGGATTTCGGCAACGTTTCATCCACACCCGGCGCAACGGGCGATATTTTTCTGGAGGACACGATCGGCAAACCCATCACTGTCGGCACCGGTGTTTCGCTATGGGGTCGCCAGGTGAACTGCGAGTTCGGCAAAGACCCGCTCATCGTCAACCACGGCAACCTCTGGCTTTTGGGTTACAAAACCGAGGGTGAGATGATCTGTCTCGACAACCGGAAAGGCGGCCGCGCGGAGGTGCTCGGTGCGCTGCTCTATCCGTTGCGGCATCCGGCTCCCGACGCGCCCATGTTCCGCAACGATGGCGGAGTGCTTTCTCTGTGTTACCGTCAAAACGGCAACACGCAATACAATACACATCTTGAAAACAACGGCGAAACCTTGACCGGAAGTCAGTTGAAAACATCCGGATTTGAAATTTTCAAGACTGAAGACAACAAATCTTCCTCCAAGAAGGGCACCCTTCCCGTGCTCTACGCCAGCGTGGGCGGCAGCGTTGCACACAAGTCTCTTGCCGGCATGAAGTACACTTTCCTTGACTGGGGCAAACAGGCTATTGAATCCGGCGTTGTTCCGAAAAATGGCGTACTCTCCATCCCTGCCGACAAACCGGTGTGGGTTGTCACACTCACCCGCAACTGAGATGAGGTGCAGGAAGTTTAATTTGCCCCTTTTTTACCAAGGATATTTATTGACGAAATATTTGTGAACTGTTAAGATAACGTTATCTTTTTAAACGGAATTCATTTTAATGCAGAAAGTTTCAAATGAAAATTCTTGAACATATCGAAGCCGAATTGCAAAAACAATCTGTAGCCCTTGCGCTCTACGCTGTGCGCCATGACAACCGCACACCTGTCGAAGAAATCACAGTACCCCTCTGCGACAATGTGGAATTTACGCTTGGCAACGCCAGGTTTTGTGTACGGTTGTTTGCCACTCCGGCGACCTTCGGCGGCACACTGCTTGACATCCATTTCAAAATTCTCTCCGGCACGGTGGACAATGCATCGCTCGGCGTCTGCGCCGAGTTTACAAAATGGAGTCGCGATGAATGGGTCTTTATGCCCGCCTGCGTCTATGCGGGAAACCGGTTCCGCAGAGTCACGCCTGAAGATATGCAGAATCCCGCACCGGACCCTGAAAGTTGGGTTACGCTTACCCGCGATCTTGGGTTGAACCCCGGCGACGGCGCAAGTCGCATCCAGGTGCTTGCCGGAGACTGCGCTGCACCCTGCGCCGGCATACTGTCTCCCTCTGCGCAACGCGGTCTGTTGCTGCTTTCAACACAAGGTTCGGGGTATGGCGATCTCGGCATCCACGTCGAGGAAAACGAAACCCGCTCTCATGCACGTCTTTTGTTTAAATCGCCCGGTGTACGAGAAGGTGCAAAATACAATGTCGCCAACAGCCGTTTCCGCGACGCTGATGCCGGAGCCTGTTTTTCCGGGGGCGATTCACTTACACTACCGCTGCTTGTCCATACCTTTCCCGCAACTACGCCTGAAGCACTTTACAAACATTTTGTCCGCTTGCGCAAAACTTTCGGCCCGCACCGCGAACGCCACGACCTGCCCTTTGAGACTGCATTCCGCTTGATTGAGGAAAAACATAATCGTGAAAATTGGATAGAATCCTATGGTTACTGGTCCGTCGGCATGCGCGAATCCCTGCCGCAAGACTGGCAGAGCGGCTGGGTTGGCGGTCCCAACACTATGTGGCCCCTTTTTCTGCGCGGGGACGCATGCAGTACCGGTCGCGCTTTACGCGTTTGGGACTTTGTAGCCGAGCATGCCGTTACACCTTCAGGATTTCTTAAAGGGTCATTTACAAAAGGTGATTGGGGCAATGCTCCCGAGCGTTGTTACATGCGTTATTCTGCAGATACGCTATACTTTCTGATGAAAACTCTCCTTCATTTGCGTGTTGGCCCACCGCATATCGAGCCCAACGAAACGTGGCTTAGCCTTGCCCGAGGTCTCTGTAAAGCCTTCACCGGATGTTGGGAAGAATCCGGCCATCTGCCACATTACGCTGATGCCCGGACCGGTCATGTCATCGTCGGCGGAAGTTGTGCCGCTGCGCTTGCGCCTGCCGGTCTTGCACTCGCCGCCCGCTACTTTGACGAACCCGGATACCGCACCGTAGCAGAATCGGCAGCCCGGCGTTACCGCGACAACTTTCTTGCCAAGGGCATTACAAACGGCGGCCCCGGCGATATTCGTCAAAACGTTGATAGTGAATCGGCTGCCGCCTTGCTGGAAAGCTTCATCATCCTGATGGAGGAAAGCGATGGCGCACCCGAATGGGTTGATGCCGCCGTCCGTGCTGCTGCCTACTGCGCCACCTGGGTCACAAGTTACGATTTTTGCTTCCCGCCCGCCAGCACCTTTGGCCAGCTCGATATGCTCACTACAGGTACGGTCTGGGCGAACGTCCAGAACAAGCACGCTGCACCGGGTATTTGCACTCTTTAAGGTGCCTCCCTGCTCAAACTCTGGCGTGTTACCGGCGATGCAGTGTGGCTCGATCTGCTACGCGACATTGCACGCTGTCTGCCGCAATACGTATCACGCGCCGATCGTCCCATTTCCGATGTCCGCACCGGCAAACGCTGGCCCGTCATGCCTCCCGGTTGGGTGAATGAACGCGTTAATCTCAGCGACTGGGAGGTGCGGGGTGAACCCTGGGAGGAAATTGGCGTTGGAGAAATTTTCGGTGGTTCTTGCTGGAGTGAACCTGCCGTGCTGAATACTATTGCCGAAGTTCCAGGTATCATTCTTAATCTTGATACCTGCGAGCTTGCCGTTCTCGACCATGTTCATGCGCAGGTTTTTCGTGTTTCGCCCGAAACCATTACCCTGCGCCTCACAAATAGCACGGCTTTCCCTGCAGCACCCGTGCTTCTTGCTGAAACTTCCGCCGAACGCACTACACGCTGGCTGGGATCTAACCCGCTCGCAGGACTGCCAAAACTTCACCTTCCACCTTTCACTACTCTCGACTATCCTGTACAACGTAAATCTGCCGTACGCATGAAAATGGAGTAAACATGACATGAAAAAAATCCTTCCCGTTATCACAGCCGTACTCATCACACAAATGCTTTGTGCACAAACTTTTCAACTGCCTGCCGAATGGGGCAAGGCACAGGGGAACCCGTACAAGGAAAACGGCAATACCGTAAAGAAGGAAAAAAACCATGAAATTACACCCTATTGTTTCTCCAGATTTATACGAGAAAGACAGGCTGTAGATACAGCAGCTTCATTTTCTAAAAACCTGAAACATCTATAAACACGCAAATAATATTATGAACTTGAATTATCCTTATTTTCTTTTTACTGACGGAAATCTTTCATATTTAGCTGTGAAATATGCTGCAACAGCAGTCCTCATTATCACTATCCTGACGCTGCCACTACTCATTACCGCTACAACACCTGATGGCATTTTCAGAAACCTCGCACCTGCTGAAATCCGCACCGCAAACGAAGCTGTAAAAGGCGATGGAATTGTCTTTCCCGCTGATGCTAATGTACTCAATGTCAAAGCATTCGGTGCAGTCGGTGACGGCATCCACGACGATACGGATGCAATTCAGGCAGCTTATAACCGTACGGGATTAATTTATTTGCCCAACGGCATTTATCTCGTTTCCCGCCCAATAAAAGCACCACCGCGCCCGGGCAGTGCATCTTGCCGGCGTATTCTGCAAGGTCAGAGCCGTGAAGGCACTATAATCAGGCTCAAGGACAACGCTGCCGGATTCAACGACCCGGACAAGCAGCAGGCCATCATCACTACATCATGGGGGGTGGCGCAGGCGTTTCGCAATGCAGTAAGTGATCTGACGATTGAAGTAGGCGCAGGAAATCCCGGTGCAGTTGGTCTGGCATTCTTTGCATCAAATCAGGGGTATGTAAAAAACGTTACTATCCGTTCAATGGATGCAACTACAGGACACACAGGCCTGTCGTTAACCGGGGACAATGGACCGCTTCTGGTTTGGAACGTTGAAGTAGAGGGCTTCGGCATTGGAGTTTTGGGTGCTGCCAATGCACTGGCAACCTTCGAGGGACTGCAAGTCAGCAACCAGCGCAAAGCAGGTCTTGAGTCCGGCCTGAAGTCCTACGTGCACAGATTCCGGAGTTTTAACAAAGTTCCGGCGGTAATTTCAAAAAACCACATGTTCATATTAGTAGACGCTCATCTGGAAGGCGGCGACCCGGAAACAGCGGCGATTATTATTGGTTCCAATGCATTGATTCGGAATGTCAAATCGTCCGGCTATGCACGCATACTTGATAGAACGAAGGGTACAGGCGTTGAGGGGAACTCAATAGAACTTTGGGCAACGCAGAAACCGGTGCTGTTAAACAATGCGCAGGAAAACTCGGTGCAGCTGCCCGTCATGCAATCTCCTGAAATTCCCTGGGGCTCTCTTGAAGGATGGACCAACGCCTTGGCGTTCACACCTGTGGAACGAAGGGTGCTCGTTCGCGGAAAAGGCTGGGAGGTGCAAAAAAATTGGGCACCGGCCATTCAAGCAGCCCTTGATCAGGTGCACACACAATCTTCTTCCCCGCAGGGAAATGGCATGCCAGTGGTCCAGTTCACGTTCGCAAGCATGTCCGACGCATTATCGGGTGTGAAGCAGAAATCCGACCTGTTGATTCCATGGACGGTTTGACATTTATAGTTGATGAAGACGCCAACACCCCACTTGTGATCGAACGATTTGATGCCTTATATGCTAAAATGAAAATTGAAAACCGTTCTAATCGGACGCTGGCAGTACGGCACTTAGTCAGCGATGGAATTATAAAACACAAAAATTCCGGAAATCTTTTTTTAGACGACGTCTGTTGCGGAGTCGTGGATATCCATGGCGGAAAAGTTTGGGCACGACAACTCAATCAGGAAGGTAGCTACAACGCAGAAAAAGAACCGGAGCCACGACCCAATACCGTCAACGATGGCGGAGACTTCTGGCTTTTCGGCCTGAAGACAGAGCAAAACCGCACCAAAGTCTGGACAAAAAATGGCGGTCGCTCAGAGCTCTACACGTACATACTTGCAAATCGTGCTGAAAACCCGCTGCCGATGTTCATTGCTGAAGACTCAAGCGTCGCCCTGTCGGTCTTTGAGACTACATTGCGCAACGGTCCTTTTGTCTCTGTCCTGCAAACTATCCACAAGGGCAATCCCGGCGCTGTTGTACCGGGTTCAACTCACCGCGGGGGCATCTGCCGCCCATGGGTAGTTGCTATTCCAGTGACCGGCGAAGTTACAAAATAACTAACAAAGGAAACAAAAATGTCTATAAAACAACATCTTCTTTTTGCAATATACATGTGTATTATGTTGTTGATTTCTAGCCGGGCTTCTGTGGATTTGATAGCCTACGATGGCTTCAGTACTGAAGATTATGTCATTCCGGAGACAATCGGTGACCATACTGAAGGGCTAAGAAATGTTAATGGAGGAGTCGGATGGAGTTCCGGATGGACCATTTATGCTTCCCAATATCTGCGCCCCGGACGAATTCATGCAGCCGAGCCCGGTCTGGAATATCCCGGTCTGGCAACACATGGCTACAGAGCTTACTGGAATAGCGGAACAGATAACCGTTTAGGTCGTGCTCACTCTGCAACACGCAAAATCTCAAATAGTCTCATTGGGGGGTATGATGGAGACACCATATGGCTATCGATATTATATGTCAGAAAAGTTTCCAGCAGTTCATCAGTTCCGGGGTCTATTGCTTTAATGAGTAATTCTGTTGATGTTGTCAGGCTCAATCTTTCCAATATTAAAATTCAAGAAGCATGGGAACTATCACTCAACGGTGGTGATTATGTACAATATCCGGTACAAGCTACCGGCACTGGTATAACAGGTCTCGTTCTCGTTCGAATAGACTACAAAGATGGGGACGACGATGTGTACTTATGGTCAGGAGATTCTATAGACATAAGCAGTGAACCCTCGATTTCCACAGCTTTGAAAGCAAGTGCACCACTCCCCGGCTTTAATACTTTTCAACTCATAGGAGGAAATTACACTGATACTTCTTATGATGAAATCAGGATAGCTCGTACATTTCCGGCTGTTATTGGGTACAAACCTCCTGGCAGTCTTGTAATCATACAGTAACGCCTCGCACTTAACCAAGTCGCATGAATGGCGTTCAATCCTCATCTTCCCCGCCCATCCACCTGAGCACGACAAGCAGCTCTAACCGGCAAATGCGAACCACAGTCAGAACACCTTACCTCGATGCCTTCTTTTTGGCATCAATTAGCTTCTAACGCCCTGTATTATCAGTGCTATAGAGCAGGTTTAATCAATAAAAGATAAAATTGCAATTGGAAAACAGAATGACACGGTTTACTGCTTACTTCTCCTTAGATCCAGGACTACAGAACACCTATTTTGATGAAGTGGCCGGACTGTCTGTGTTGGGACATCGCTAAACTCCACATCTCACCCACCAAGCACTCTGCCTCACAGCATGACACGCAAACCAATCTGATCCACAGACCACTCTTCCACAGCATTAAACAAAAAACAAAATGGTGTCACCGTGACTTCCACGAGGTAAGGTGTTCTGACAGTATAGTATCGCATCACAATCCCCGCCTTGTAAAGTACTGACAAAGAGCCCCCGCAGAACAGAGGTGATTTTTATTTTCCAGACGGCGGTCTGTCATGATCATACTGGAATTTCCGGTTGCTCGAACGGCAGGGCGATCGGCGCATTTTTTGTTTCCGGATTTTTCAACAGTGAAACGAGAAGATGTACTGCTTCCTCGCCCATACGTTGCATGGGGATTGTCACTTGGGTCCATTCCAGCGGCAAATCGCGTTTGCCAAACGAATCGAATGCAAACACCAGCGGTTTTTGCACATCCTTCCGGAGAAAACGACTGGCAGCGTAAACAATCACGTTGGCTGTGAAATGCGAGTAACAAACAACCGCTGTCGGCGCATCGCTTGCCGTCAGCCACGCAGCTGTGTGGCGCAACTGCCCGTCATGTTCGAGTTCTTCCGCCGTATCCACCCGGCGCGGCTCAAGCCCGGCCTTGATCATTGCCGCAGCGTATCCGGCGAAGCGCTCAGCATTGCTGTAGTGTGAGGCAATCTTTGTGTTACTGATCTGGTAGTCTGCATAAGCGATGCGAGAATGCCCGGATTTTACCAGTCGCCGAACAAGAGTCCAGGCTGCTTTACGATCATCCGGATAAACACAGTTATGTTCATGGCGGGAATTCATCCACACAGCAGGTATCGCTGCGTTGTTGATCAGTTCTTCCAGTTCAATAGGAATGTCAGCGTTGTAATTCACCAGCAACCCGTCACAGGTCTGCGTACTCAACATTTTCGGCAACGGATCCTTTCCATGAAGTTGATTGTCGCTTACATGACCCAAAACCAGGTTTAAATCTGCTTTGGATGTCAGTGAAAGAATACCTTCCAATAGTGGTCAGGGCAACAGCAATCGTGAGGACTGCACCGACATCAACAATCCGATATTTCCTGTTTTGCCACTGCGGATCGATTGCGCAGCCAGATTGGGACGGTATCCCATCTCAGCCGCCAAGTTGCGAATTTTCTCCGCACGCGCTACTGCCTTCTTTTGTCGGTAGACTTTACCGCCGTTGAGGATGCGAGACACCACAATAGTGGAAACTCCGGCTTTCTTTGCAATTTCAGCTAATGTGACCATAAAATCAACAACTTTTTAATAATTTATTATACTGAATGCACAGGTAAATTGTCAACATTGTCGACAAGCCAGCCAGCAATTCTAATTATAGATTTTCTACTTTTATTCTTGACATGCGCAACAGTTGCATTTTATAGTACATACATAGTAAAAATTTGTGATCGTATTACCATTATATGTTTTACTGGGCAAATTGCTAATATGTACGCCAATCTACAAGGAGAAAATCATGAATATGAAAATATTGAAACTCATCAAGGTTAGTGTTAATTCAATAAGTTGCTCGGCTTGTAAACCCGCATGGGTTGCAAGCATGTTGAGCTTTATCACACAACAACTGCTTCTGCTCAAATTATGACAACAGAGATGACCTTCAGCACCCCGGCAGAAAATGGCACCAGTGCAGAAGTTGAGATGGATTTTTATCCTGAGCGGGCGTCTGGTATACTGAAACTATATGCAAGCGGTGATCAGATAACGGAAATCCTCGATCTGCCGACAAAAATAGGACGCCGCTGGGATCCAAGGCTGCAAACAGGATTCCTTCATGTAGACGCTTTCACGCAGTACAACGAACCACGCAACAGAATTGGTGCTGGTGCGAGGGAAGAGCAAATGGCGTTATATTTCGACAAATATAACGACAGCAACATTCCCGGAACTTTTTACATGATCTTCCGACCTACTGACAGGTGGACCCAGACACAGCGCCGCACACTTATGGGAACAGGTTCCACAGGCTGGTCGTTTCTGCGACTCTGGGTACACCAGAACAGCGATGTGCTCAGGTTCGATTACGAAAAAAAGCAAAATGCGCCTGCGAGTAAATGCCAGATCACCATCGATACAACATGGAGTACCAACACATGGTATTTTACTGCCATCAGTTGGAAGCCGGGCGAAGAGCCGGTGCTGTATCTGCGGGAAATGTCTGTACGCGGACCGGATGAGTCTCCTGCCGGACTCAGGGGAGTGCTGACTGAAGATGAAGGATACGACAGCGTTGTATCTTCTGGTAATAATAAAATGCCATTTGTAAGACCGCTTTCCATAGGCGCTTACTATTACGACCCAGGCAACAATGGAGGACTGGTAGATGGAGCCGCTGCACATATTGCATGGTTCCGCCTCGATCACGGTCTTTCCAGCTACGAACAAATTGAAGATGTTTTCAACAGCCTCGGTGCGCCTGACGACGCCTCGCTTGTAATAATCAAATAGTCAAACTTCGGCCTCCCTGCCTTGAAGCCTTATTTTTGGCAGTAGCTAATCTAGAACATTTTGACCTTATTGAAATGCCTGGCTGCCGGCTTGGGAACCGCAGACTTTCCCGCCTCCTGAGCAAGGTAGGGCGCGTTTCTCCGCAAACCGCCGTTTGGAGGGTGATGCGTCCCCGCGAACCGCAGGCGATGCGAAGCGGCTCATGAGGACATTCTCATGCCCGTGTACGGAAAACGTGTACCGCTCCGCTGTGAACGTGGACGATCTCCCGGCAGACCGATAATATTTAACCGCAAACCACACGAACTACACGAAAGGCTCAGCTGCCACTTTACTGCTGCAAATTTTTCACGCAGAGAAAGCTGCCCACTGTCCACTAACCACTGCTCACTGCCCGAAGGGCAAGCCGCAAACCGCCGTGGCTGCTGGGGTATCAGTCTTATCCGACTCGTCAGACAAATTCCGAGTCCAAAGTCCCGAGTCAAAGAAAAGTAATCCATGAATTAAGCCAATTCATTAAAAAGGTTCTATGTGACATAAAAGCTGTGCCATGTTTATGTGGAGATAATTCGCCAAGCCAGTCCAAACAAAAAATCATGTCGCAGACACAAAACAAACAGAGACCGGCAGCCGTCTGCTCTCCGTTATCGTAAATACCATCGCCTTTATAAAACCTTTTATTTACCCCTTGCCGGGTCTTTTCAGCTCCTGCGGCATATTGCCCTGATTCAGATACAAGCCCCTTTACTGCCGCTATTTTCGAGGCGATCATCTGCGCCTGGTAGTAGAAGCAGGAGCTGGTTAATTCGACAGACGGCATGTGTATCGCATTGACGGGAATCCAGTCGCCCAAGCCATGCCCGACAAGCCCGTCCCCGTTCGCCTTCGTTGCTGTATAAGCAAGCTAACGTTTGAGGGCAGGATAAATCAAATCCAATGCTCGCCGGTTGTCGCGATAATTGTACAGATTCCACGCTATCACTGGTAACGCAGAATCCCATGCCGGTCCATTCCCCACTTGAAGCCCCAGCCGCACGATGGAGCAATACAGCTTAAATCACCTGATT
>JAAZFF010000329.1 GCA_012511845.1 Lentisphaerota bacterium | reverse complement strand
CGGTAGGGCCGGCTACAGCTATCACCGGTTTTGAATCGAATCTGGCACGGGCAGCATTCAATCTCGTTTCGTAACCGTCTAAAACTCTCTGCAGCGGCTTTGCCGGTTTCCAGTCGTGGAGCATATCAAGGCGCTGACTCAGTTCGACAATCCCGAGTCGTTCAGTTTCAAAGGCGATGAAACTTAGTCCGCGTTCTCTTTCATTCATATCTCACCGACCTTTTCGTTAATTATCTTGCATAAGGTTTCTGTCGCCATTTCCAGTTTTTTCAGGGGCGAGACAACTTGTTTTGCAAACTCATTTGCAGAGCTCAAGAAAGGGGAAGACAGATGTTTGTCGAGGATTACACGTACAGCTACAGTTTTTTCTTCAAGCCAGGCGCTCATGATCGGTTCAACGAGCTTTGCCAGAGTTGCACGATGTAGCTTGTCGAGTCCAGGTATTGCCGGAATTGCAATCAGTGCAAGCAGATCACTCATTCCGAACATGCTGGTAATGTATGCAATGAAACCGCCTCCGGCTGCAGCTGTACCGCCGGTGCCGATTACCCATGTTATAGCGGTAAACGCTGTCAATGAAGGTAATATCGATGTAACAGATTCTCGCAACCTTTCCCTGAAAGTTAAAGTCTTTCTGAAGTCACGGGCAATTTCCCTCAGTTTTTCTTCGAATTCGGATGAAACTTCCATGACAGTCTGAAGTTCTTCGGAAATTTTGTTCAGACAAAGTTCCCATGAATCATTCTGCTTTCCGGATAGTTCGGATACGATTTGAGTCGGTTGCACTACACGCAGATTGATTCCTCCGAGTGTTTTTTCTATTGCAAATTTATCTGATTGCAAGCTGTCTGTTTCAGAAAGGGAAATCGTGTTTTCCATGGCTTGTTTACAATTTGGGTCATTATCCGATATTTTCACAGCAAAACCTTCAGCAAAAAGCTGGTTGCGCAGTTTGTTGGCGGATTCTACAAGGTCTTTTCGGAATACTGATTTCAGAGATTCCAGCTGGTCTTCTCCTGTTTGGTCCCGGTGGAGCAGATTTTTGATCCAGTACATAATTTTTACCGGAGCTTTTATGATGAAATGTTTTGATTCATTCCAAATATCAATGAAGCGGTTTAACAGCGCAACTTGCGGGAATGATCTCACAGCATCAGCGGCAGCCCAGCTTGTTGCTATTTCAACTGCCGAGGAATATATATCGAGCTGGAGGCGTGTCGATTCTGCCGCATCTCGAACTGCTGATGCCATGGAATAGACTTTAGCTATAGATTCATTGAAGAATGCAGTACGTACTTCATGCGGAGAGAGGGCGCCAAGTGTCTGCTCAATAGGGGAGTCAGTGTTGAGCGGGTGGAGTGTCGCGCTTTTTCGTCCTTCTGCCACCAGATTTTCCTCGTTCATTCTGTAGATGCCGAGACACCATTTCGAACCTTCACTGCCGTAAATGTTTGCTAATACTGTTTGCGCATGTTCCTCTGCTTCTTCCCCGGATAATGTCGAATAGCACCTGTAAACAAGTATTATTTTGCGGCTACCGAGATCATGCAGTATGGAACCGAGAAATTGTGTATTGGCAAGATTGTTATACGTTGTGCCGGTAAAAACATATATTATTACGTCGCTTGCTTCCAGTATCGGTTTTGCAGAATCGCGATTGAAAAGACCGCTGCTGTCTCCCGTGTCGAAATCAGGTGTATCGAGCAGGACGATGTTCGCAGGGAGAGTTTCGCACCCGATGTATCTTGGCGGTCCCTTAGAGGCGAGTTCATCCGCTGATTTGAGCGGGGCGGGGAGTTCGGAAAATGTGGAGAAAAGATTTTCCATGAAGTTCTGCTGCTTCAGGACTTCCGGATTGACTGCCGCAAGCGTACGCCTTGTAAGTCCGGCACGTGCTTTGGTGAGGCTTATATCTGAGCCGACAAGCGAGTTGAAGAGAGTTGATTTGCCGCTGCTGCCTCCACCGGTAATCGCTACCATCAGTGGGTAGTCCGACATTGTACGAGGCAGAAGCTTGGAATCGAGCACATTAAGGAAACCCGGGATATCGCCAACTGATTCCAGGTTGAGTGTTTTGTGGAGCGACTCAACTGAAACCCGTATATCCATCAATGCGCTGTGCAAAGATGACTCCTGTCTAAACTGTTTGGACATGGTTCCGATTCTAGCATATTGGCACGGCTTGAGTGAAGATGTGTTTATTGTATAGAGCTGGAGTGGCAAGTGATCAGCCAATCGCTATCGTCATCATGATCAGATGGCAGCAGGGAGGGATAGGCAGCTATTCACTTATCATGATAAGTGGATACAGGCTGATATCGGTGCAACAGCATAAAAATTACCGTGTAAAATCTGCCTCATTGCTTATTGTCAAAGTATCAGAACTAACCGGATGGGTCAGCTTAATCGCTGAAGAATGAAGCAGGTGATAGTTGCCGAAGGATGTTTTGAGCTGCTCTGCAGATCCATAAGTGGTGTCGCCTACAATGGGGTGACCTATAGAAGCGAGTTGACAACGGATCTGGTGCGTCACACCGGTAAATATCGTTACCTCAAGCAAAGTAGTGTTATCTGATTCTGAGAGGGGTTTGTAAAAAGTTTCGGCAAACATGGCTCGTTCCCGAGCTGCCAACCTGCTGCCGGAAACACATCTCATGCGTCCGCGGTATGATGAACTATGCGCCAGATAACCTGATACACCGCCGGGTTGACTTACCCTGCCATGCACCAGGGCAGTATATTTTTTCTCAACTGTATTTTGGGAAAACTGTTTTCTTGCAGCCTTATATACATCAGGGTTACGAGCGCACAATACGAGCCCGGAGGTTCCGGAGTCGATGCGGTGCAGAAGTCCTGACATAAGTGGATCATCTCCCACATGCTCAAGTTCCGGGAATTTGTAAAGAAGAGCATTTGCCAATGTTCCCGATTCCAATGGTGCTATGGGATGGCATGGCTGCCCCGGAGGCTTGTTGACAGCAATGACACTGTCGTCGAAGTATATTATATCAAGCTTCCCTCGCTGCGGGACTACCCGAAGATCTGATTTTTCCAATAATTGTGGAATGGTGATGACACTGCCACACGTAGGGACGACTCCCTTTTTACACACAACACCATCAGCTGAAACACTGTTAGATAAAAATGCCCTGTTGATAAACGCTCGTGTTGATGTGGGGAAACGCTTCAAGATCACCTTGTCGAGGCGTCCCACAGCTACATCATCTTCAGTGATTGTGAAAGAAATATCTGATAACATGTGCAGATTTGTCCTTATGGAAAATCATGTAAGGGTTATCATTTCTTCTTCGCGTGTATTTAAGTCCTTGATAAAGGCTTTGCCGGAATTGCGGTCGTCGGGACCAATATAGACGGCTTTTGCCGCACGGGCTGATGCGAAGGAGAAGAAAGCTTTTGCTCTGGACGGGCGTGTTTGCAGGGTTACACTTTTGCCCTCCGCTCTCAGTTTGCTCGCCAGGCGTGTTGCCATCGTTCTTTCATCATCAGTCATATACCCGATAGCAATCAGGTTGTTTTGTGATGTTGCCTCGATTTTGAGTTCTTCAATAATTTCTCCGATTACAACATCACCGAACCCCATGCCGACAGCAGATGCCGGTTTCCCTCCGATCGCTGACAGAAGTCCGTCGTATCGTCCGCCGCCGAAAATTGCACGAAATTCTCCTTTCGTATCAAACGCTTCGAAGACGATTCCCGTATAGTATGCTAATCCTCGAATAACCGATATATCGAATACAGCCTGTTCTGCCACTCCGTAATCATTCAGGAGCTCAAAAAGTTTTCTCAAGCTTGCTACAGCCGGCGAATCATCTCCCGCTATTTCAGCTGCATCTTCGAGAGATGTTATATCCATGAGGTCAAATGCTGCAGAGCACGCTTCGGCATCAAGATTTTCCGCAAGCATCAATTTTTCAATTTCTTCGCGCGGTAATTTTCCTTTTTTATCCAGTGCCATGAAGATAGCCGGATGGAATTCCTGCGCGATACCGAGTGACGACAGCAGTTCCGACAGCAAGGTGCGGTTTGAGATTCGTACCCTGTAAGCGTTGTCGGGTATATTCATCAGGCGAAGAGCATTGATTGCTGTATATATAATCTCTGCTTCCGCCGATACGGAGTTTTCATCAATTATATCAAGATTCCACTGATAATGTTCTCGTTTGCGTCCGCGTGTCATGCGTTCGTACCGGAAGCATTGGGCAATTGTGAACCATTTTACAGGAAACTGCAAAGCTCCCTGGCGGGCTACTATCATTCTTGCCAGAGTAGGGGGCATTTCGGGACGTAATGCTAATTGGCGTCCGGATTTATCTTCGAAAGCATATATCTGGTTGACGATTTCTTCGCCGGCTTTGCGTTGCAATAATTCGAGAGACTCAACTACACATGCATCGTATTGCTCGAATCCCGAAGCAGTCGAAGCCAGACGCCATGCATCAAAAATATGATTGCGCAGTTTCATATCTTCGGGATAGAAATCGCGCATTCCACGCGGAGGTGAAAATTTCGCCACAGTGTTATCCGATCTTTATTATTTTAAGAGTCCGAATCTTCTGAAACGATTTTTCTAAGGCGTTTGCCGGGCTTGAATTTGACAACTTTTCGTGCAGGAATTACTACAACATCTTCCGGTTTGTTAGGATTACGTCCAATTCGGGATTTTCTTGTTACTATCTCAAAAACTCCAAAATCACGGAATTCCACATGACCTCCATCAGCGAGGCAGTCACTGATTGAGTCGAGTATGATTGACAGAGCTTCTGAAGCTTCCTGTTGAGTAATTTTAATCTCTGAATTAATCTTGAGCACAACGTCTCGTCGTGTCAAGGTCTTTGTTGATTTCTGAGCTAAAGGTTTTTGATTCATTTATCACCTCATTTGTTTGCAATATGAATTATTCCGCCAAAGCTTTTTTTATAGCAGGTATAACATCTGCGAGCGGGATAATTCGAGTTTCACCAGTTTTGCGGATATGAACTTCTACTCCGCCTTTTTCGAGGGCACGTTTGCCGACAACTACCCTGACAGTACATCCTATTAAATCGGCATCCTTGAATTTTACACCGGGTCGTTCATCGCGGTCGTCTACAAAAACATCAATTCCGTTTTCTTCAAGCTCTTTTTCAAGATTTTCTGTTACGATCCGGCAATTCTCATCTTTTTTGGCATCAAGCTCAAGCAGTGTTACCTGGTACGGCGAAACCGACGCAGGCCATACGATGCCATTTTCGTCAAAGTTCTGTTCGATGACAGCCTGCATGGTTCTCGTTACGCCTATTCCGTAGCAACCCATTACCATTACGTTGGAAGTTCTTTCTGCGCTGAGAAATGATGCATCGAAAACTTCTGAATATTTAGTGCCCAGTTTGAAAACATGCCCAACTTCAATTCCTCTCTGTACGGAGAGCTCTTCTTTGCATTTGGGGCAATTATCGCCTGCAACTACAGTGGCAATGTCTACCCATGCCTTGACTGTTACGCTATCCTCGATTGAAACATGTCTCGTGTGGAAACCTTCTTTGTTGGCACCAGTAACAACGTCTCTGGCTCCCTTCAAGCCTGTATCTGCATATATCGGCAAGTTTACACCTGCAGGTCCCAGCGAACCCACGGGTCCAGCATGTTTTACTGTAGTTTCGTCGTCAGCCAATTCAAGTATCGAACAGCCCAGTACCCGACGCAGCTTGCACTCATTTATTTCCCTGGTACCTTGTACTATTGCAAGTACAGGTTTGCCGTCAGCCAGATACACCAGGGATTTTACTATCTGTTCGGGGCTTACGCCGACAGCCTGTGCCGCTTCTTCAACCGTACGGGCACCGGGAGTGGGGACGTCTTCCGGTTCTCCGTTTTTAGTGGAAAATTCAGATCCGGAAGTATTTCTCTCGGCACGTTCCTGGTTGGCAGAATAGCCGCATCCGCTGCAGTTTATTATGCCGTCTTCTCCTGAAGGAGCAAGTACCATGAATTCATGGGAATGGCTGCCTCCTATGTTTCCTGTATCAGCCTCAACAGCCTTGGCATCGAGCCCGCAACGTTCAAAAATCCGTACATAAGCGTCGTACATTGCCTTGTAACTTATGTCAGCCGCCTCCATAGATACGTCAAAACTGTATGCATCTTTCATTATAAACTCTTTGGCGCGCATCAAGCCGAATCGCGGACGTATTTCGTCACGGAATTTCGTCTGTATCTGGTAGACCGTGCACGGGAGCTGGCGGTAGGAGCTTATTTCATGGGCGATGTAGTCTGTAACAACTTCTTCGTGTGTGGGGCCGAGAACCATCGTCCTGTTTTGCCTGTCTTTGAGACTGAACATGGAGGCTCCCATTTGCGAAGCCCGCCCTGAAATATTCCATAGCTCAATAGGTTGCAGCGCCGGCATCAGTATTTCATGTGCGCCCGCCCTGTTCATTTCTTCACGAACAATATTTTCTACTTTGCGCAAAACACGAACTCCGAAAGGCGTAAATGTGTAGAGACCGCCGGAGACTCTCCTGACATAGCCTGCACGTATCAATAATTTGTGCGAAGCTATTTCTGCTTCCTGTGGTTCGTCTCGCAATGTGGTATGTAAAGTTTTTGACCAGCGCATCTTTTAAAATCTTTTAATATTAAAGCTCAATCAGCAAATAAAAACACAAGTCCAACATTGCCAAACAATTCCCGGCGATGTGGTGTGTCTCAAAACGCATGTCATTAAAGCACTTGTGAGTTGTTTTTGCAAGAAATTTCAGATTGCCGGCAAGTGAATTAAGACATTTCCGCTACACGGCTTGGCACAGCTGCGCCCTCCATTTTACTGATAATCCCTTAATTTCAGTACTGGAGGGCGCACCTGTGGTGAGCCGCAGGCGGTTTGTGACAGTGCCTCTTTGCATATTTGGAATTGCTGGTTTTTGTATTGTCATGTTGCTTATCGGAGATTAGTGTTATAAAATGATTTGCATGTTTTCCAACGTCAGAAGGTATTTAAAATCACTTTTCTCCATAACCGGGGCAACGGCTCTTGAGGGGATGCAGCAGCCCGTTACTTTTCTACTTGTTTTCACGTGTCTCGAGCTGACTGTCCTGCAGCCTATGCTTCAGCTGCATACTTTAGGCGAGGGAGGGAGGCTGACGCGTGACAGCGGTCTGGCGTTTATGCTTGTTTTCGGAATTTTTATTGCTTTGTTCACATCGGGATTTACGTTGTCAAAAGAAATTTCGGGGGGTACAGCTGCAGCAGCTGTATCGAAGCCTGTAACTCGAAGCACTTTTATAACAGGCAAATTTCTGGGAGCGCTTACCGTTATTGCCTGTTTTGCGTTTTGTCAGACATTTGCAATTCTTTTCGCTGAACGCTGCTCTGAGCACTATATCGAGACAAAACAGTTTGCAGGATATATCAAGGATACAGGGTGCGGAATAGCGGCTATTGCAGTGCCGGCAGCGGCTCTCGTACTTGCGGCATTTATGAACTGGTGGAAGAGGTGGCGGTTTGGATTGTGGTTTTTCCTGTTGCTGATGGCAGCGCAGGCGATGCTTTTTTTCGTGCTGGGTTTCTTTGCCCGGGATGGCAAACTGTTGAGTCCGGCAAATTATGAATTTGCCATGAACTTCAGGATTATATCAGCTGCCATACTTATCCTGATGCTTTTGATGGTGTTTGTTTCGCTGGCGACGGCATTTTCTACAAGATTGCATACGGGGGCAGCGCTTGCTGTATCTTTTGCAGTTTTTTTTGCAGGATTTATAGCAGATAGCGTTTTCGGGGGAGGCAATTATATCGCAAGATCCATTTATGCCTTATTGCCGGATGTTCAGCACTTCTGGGTAGTGGATTCGCTGGCGGCAGGTGGAAGCATCCCGATAATTTACGTTGCACGTGTTACCCTTTACGCTGTTACGTACTCTTTATTCGTGCTTCTGCTGGGTGCCATATCCTTCGAGACACGTGATCTGAGTTGAGACAATCTATGGAAAAAACCTACAATAACGATGCCGCAGTAGCGGCGACAAACTTAACTAAAATATTCAGGGACTTCTGGCGGCGTCCGAAAAAACTGGCTGTAGATGATGTCAGCTTTTCCATTCGCAGGGGTGAGGTGTTCGGCTTGCTCGGACCAAACGGCTCAGGAAAAAGCACCACAATCAAGATGCTGCTGGGGCTGCTGCGTCCGACTTCAGGAAATGTATCGCTCTTCGGCATGAGTCCTGAAAAAAGACAAGTGCGGGAAAAGGTCGGATATATGCCTGAACTGTCGCATTTTCACCTATATCTGACACCGCGTGAAACACTGCGCTATTATGCAGGGCTTTTCAATATTCCTGCAAGGGACGCTGAGGAGAAAATCGCTTATTTGCTCGATAAAACAAATATGACCGAGGCTGGCGACAGACCCTTGGGGGAGTTCTCCAAGGGCATGGCACGCCGGGTGGGACTTGCGCAGGCGCTGCTCAACGATCCGGAGCTGATAATACTCGACGAGCCTACTTCCGGGCTGGATCCGATAGGGCGGCATGATGTGAAAGAACTGATAAAGGAGTTGGCTGCAGCTGATAAAACAGTTCTTCTTTCTTCTCACCTGCTGGCTGAAGTTGAAGATGTCTGTGACCGGGTAGTGATACTTTGTGATGGGCATATAGGTGCCGAGGGCAGCCTTTCCGAATTGTTGGAAAAGCGCGACCTGGTGCGCATGACGGCTGACACTGCATACGAGGAGCAAATAACCTCTGTGAAGCATGATATAGAGAAGGATGGTGGAAAAGTTCTTCTGGATCGTCCTGCAATGACTCTGGAAGAATATTTTCTTGAAATTGTGAAGCAGGAACAAAAAGGCGAGTCTTCGAAATGAGAAGGCAGATAGGGGCAATCTTTGTACTGGGTGTACGGAGCGCACTGAGATCGCGCCTTGTTATGGCGTTATTTGTTTTATTGATCTTTATTACATCCGGCATAAAAGGCGATGGCACTGCTGCGGGGGAGCTGCGGATGCAGCTTACATGGACTCTGGGGACAGCATTTGCAGTCCTTAGTGCTGCAAGTCTCTGGATAGGGTGCTCTACTCTTGCGGCAGATATTGAAACAGGCAGACATACAGGTACGGCAGTATCGCCTGTGCCACCGGCATTTGTGTGGATTGGTCGATGGCTTGCTATCGTAACAGTTAATGTTTTGCTGCTGGCGTTCGTGATGGTGCTGCTGTTTATAAAACTTCGAACAGGGGCTTTCACTGCCGGAGAAACAGCAGTTTCAAGATTGTTGGAGATCGACCCTCAATCTATTGAACAGATGGCACTGAACGATTACAACAGCGCTGCTGAACAAGGTCTGATACCACCTGGAATATCTGGAGAGGAGGTTCTGGAGTTAATACTTAAAGATCTTCGTACATCATATATCTCTGTAGATCCGGAAGTGTGGGTGGCATGGCATTTCATGCTCGAAAAAGGCGACTCACTGCAACCTGTGCGATTAAAGTTTTCCTTTGTCTCTCCGCTTGGTGCTTCCGGAGGGGTAGAAGGGTACTGCGAAGTACGGAATGAGGAAGAGGAAGTTGTGGCGCAGCTTGCTTTAGGTGAAGATGATATAGGTTCCGTTGAGTTATACATTCCAGCCGGTGAATTAGGAGATGATGCGTCTGCATTTACCGTTGTGTTTCAAAATACAGCCGATCCGGAAACAGGAACAGGCGTTCTTGTCCATCACATGGAATCAGTCAAGGCATACGTTCCAAGCGGGGGCATGGCATTGAATATGTTGAAATGCTGGTTTGCGTTGTCCGCCATGTTTGCCCTTTTGGCAGCTATCGGGGTTACGTGCGGTTCAATGTTTTCGTTTCCTGTTGCAGCATTTGTTTCTACAGCTATTGTATGCGTTCTGCTGTTAGGGCAGGGAAGTTCTTTTGAAGAGGGAATGGAAGCGAAAACAGTCCATGGTGCGCATGAAAATAAGACGCCAACCCTTCTGACAGAGGCTTTAAACAAAACATCGGGTAAAATTTACAGTACGGTAAATGCATTGATGGAGCCGTATACAGAAGTGAAAGCACTCGACAGGCTGGGCGACAGCATTGCTATAGACATGCGCCTTGTGGGGAAATGCGTTTTCTGGACGGCTATAGTGCAACCTTTTATTTTTGGAGCTTTTGGCTCATACGTCCTGCGTCGGCGTGAGTTTGTTTTCAAGTGACAAACAGCCGCTTCTTCTGTTACTATGAACTGCAACTCGATCGAAAATTATTATCTATCATACTTTGTATCAAGTTTTGACTATAGTGGAAATTCAAGATGAAAAAAACATTTCTTTCTGTTGATTTAGGCGCAGGCAGCGGTCGTGTAATAGCTGCCATTTATGACGGGGCAAAAATAACGATGGAGCCTGTCACCCGCTTCGAGAACACACCAGTTGAGTTGGGGGGGCATATATACTGGAATGTTCCTTCATTGATTTCGAATATTCGTAAGGGGCTTTCCGCAGCAAGGGAGAAATACGGAGAAATCTCAGCCGTCGGTGTAGATACCTGGGGGGTGGATTACGCACTTCTTGACAGGTCGGGTCGCATGTTGAGTCTGCCGTACGCATACAGGGATGTTCGCAACTCAGCAGAAAATATGGATGCCGTGCTGGAAAAACTTGGTGCCCGGGAATTGTATAACACTACGGGTATTCAGTTTATGGCGATAAATACTCTCTTTCAGCTTCATGCTGAAAAAGCGGAAAAAGATTCACTCCTGTCGCAGGCTGACAAACTGCTGTTTATGCCCGATTTGATAAATTATCTGCTTTGCGGTGAAAAAGCAAATGAGATGACTATAGCCAGTACGAGCCAGATGATCGATGTGAATACGAGAGACTGGGCTTTTGATTTAATTGAAAAGTGCGGAATATCAAAAAGCTTATTGTCAACGCCTGTCAAGCCGGGAACGATGCTGGGCAAAGTACGTGGCGTTCGCGGTCTCGAAGGAGTACCCCTGGCTGTTGTCGGTTCTCATGATACAGCATCAGCCGTTGCGTCGGTACCATCTGATGCAGGTTCATCGTGGGGGTATTTATCTACCGGTACGTGGGCTCTTTTAGGTGTTGAAACAGAAAAACCTGTATTGTCGGACCTGTCATACAATCTTTTGTATACTCATGAAGGAGCAGTCAACGGCAACTTCAGGTATTTGAAAAACTGTACGGGAATGTGGATTGTGCAGGAACTGCGCAGGGCGTGGAGCGAGGGCGGAAAAGCACCGGAATTCGATGATCTCATGCGTGAGGCACAGCAGGCGGAGCCTTTTAAATTCCTGATAGATCCGGATTATTCCGAGTTTCAATCCCCGGGGCGGATGCCTGAAAAGATTGCAGAGTATTGCACTGCCACAGGGCAGCCTGCACCGCAAACAAAGGGTGAATTTTACAGGGCTGCAATGGAAAGCATAGTAATGCGCTACCGCGAAGTATGGGGAGAGCTGAAGGAGCTGACGGGCGTGGAGCGTGATGTGCTGCATATGATTGGAGGTGCCACAAAAGATGAAATGCACTGCCGAATGACAACTGATGCACTGGGCGTACACGTTGCAACCGGTCCGGCTGAGGGTGCCTCAATGGGCAATGCTCTGGCACAGATGCTCGCAACGGGGGATATAGGCTCATTTGAAGAAGGCAGGCAGCTGATACGTGATTCTATTGATTTGGAAGACTGGCAACCGGAAAATCTCGAACAATGGGATGAAGCCTTTGCAAAATGGCAGGGTTGCCGTGAAAAAGCCGGCAACTGAATGCCGGCGATCTAAAAAATTTTCTATCAGGATGCAAATATAAAGATAAAATTATGAATGAAAAAAAAAGAAAAGTAACTATTGTCGGAGCAGGTGCCGTAGGATCAACGTTTGCCCACACGCTGGCGCAGACGGGTCTCGTCGATGAAATATGCATTACCGACATGTTGACAAACTTCGCCCTTGGCCAGGTGATGGATTTGTCGCATGGTGTTCCCTTTCTGCCTCAAGTCGATTTCCGTGTTGGAACGGAGTCAGATTATGCTGACAGCGACCTGGTAGTTATAACAGCAGGTGCCAAGCAGGAGGAGGGAGAGACGCGGATAAGCCTTCTGAAACGAAATGCGGCGATAGTTGAGGATGTTGCAAAAAAAGTTGCAGCTTCAGGTTGCAAGGGTGTAATGGTAATAGTAAGCAACCCTGTGGATGTGCTTACAAAAATAGCGCTAGAAGCCTCAGGTTGGGAGAGATGGCGCGTTATCGGCTCCGGTACTGTTCTCGAT
>JAAZFF010000328.1 GCA_012511845.1 Lentisphaerota bacterium | reverse complement strand
CTTACGTAATGGAGGGTGAGCGTCCCCGCGAACCGCCGTGGATGATGTGTGGTTGATGAGCACTGGGACCCCTGAGCGCCTGCTCGGGTTTTGCCTGCTGAGTGATTGCCGGGTGCGCCTGCTTAGAAACTGCCCACTAACCACTGTCCACTGACCCGACGATCAAACTAGAAATCCAGGCTGGTAAACGTCGGCAGGAAATTTTTATTTTTTCTGAACATGGCCTTGACCATGCGGCGAATCTCATCCAGGCTCAATTTTGCTGCAGAAAGCGGATCGTTGCATATAGCCTGATAAACGAGGCGTGCATCTCCTGTAAGAGCAGCATCTACCGCCATGGTTTCTACTTGAGCCTGCAGTGAAGTCAGAGGTGCAACCTGCGCCGGCAAAGAGCCGACATGCATCGGTTGAACGAAACGTCTGCCTGCAAGAACAGGAACTTCCACACAGCAATCGGACGGCAGATTCTCAACAAGATTACCGGTATTAAGCACATTCCCGTTATATTTAAAGATATCGCCCCCCACCCATGCGTTGATAATAGGCGATGCATACTCCTCTCCACGCTTCAATTTTTTCTCAAGCTTGTCAGGATCATCCCAATCGGGAGACTTGAGCCATTCATCAATCCCTTTTTTCCAATGTTTTTTATGACCAAGGGCTCCCTTTACTATATAGGCATATTCGCCCGGATTCCATCCGGTACCATGGGTACAGTACTTCTCAATCAAGTCTTCGCGTTTTCTAAACCACCAGTTATATTCAGAATTATGCCCACTTGATTCAGTCACATAATAATCAAAGGCAATAAACAATTCGTTGCGTACTTGCTCTTCATTGTAAATGCGTTTATTTTTTCTGACCTTATTGCGCAATATCGGATAAATATCTTCTCCCTTGTGCTCCAGCTTCAAATACCATGAAAGATGATTTATGGCCGCGCAAAGATAGTCAAGTTCCCCAAAAGGTACACCCGCCCATCCGGCAAGCATGGCGGCAGTTCCCTGAACGCTGTGGCAAAGACCTGTGACGTTTACTTTCGTAGTCTTAAGCATTGCCTGGCAAAGCATTGCCATGGGGTTTGTGTAGTTCAGAAGCAGTGCCTGCGGGCAAAGCTCTTCAATATCCCGGCAAATGGCAAGCATTTCCGGAATAGTGCGCAATGCACGGAAAATTCCTGATACACTCCTTGTGTCACCAACATTGGTGTCGACTCCGAACTTCTTCGGGATAAGGATATCGTGCTTCCAGTGGTCTACATCTCCGCAAAGGATTGTTGTCAATACAGCGTCTGCTCCGCCAAGGGCTTTACGCCTGTCTGTCGTTGCCGTAACGGTAGCACCATACCCGCCCGCAGAAATAATCCGTTTGCATACAGCAACTGCAGCATCAAGCTTTTCTTTGTTTATATCCACAAGCGCTATCTCTGCATCGTTCAACAATGGAAAAGTAAGCAAATCCCTCACCAGCGTACGCGTAAAAGAATGACTTCCGGCACCAATAAACACAATTTTTTTCGGCATGATATTTTATCCTGTATTTTTATAACAAAACTGTGACTCTTATCTTTAAACAGCTCTTCTTGCTAAATAGAGATACTTTAAAACCTGAACACCAACGGATAATAGCAGACTGTTCGACAGATATCAACGCTGAAAAAACCATTTTTCTTTACATTCATAGACAATATTTAATAAAATACCACTCCAAACTGTGTACAATACAGGTATAAAAATGCATCCTATAGAATTAGAAAATATACGAAAATCTTTCAACAATGTACATGCCGTCAACAACCTGTCCCTGAAAGTCACCGGAGGGGAAATCTTTGGTTTCCTCGGAACAAACGGGGCAGGCAAAACGACGACTATAAAAATGCTTCTCGGCTTGATTAAGCCGGACGACGGGAAGTTGAGCCTTTTTGGTAAAGACGCTCATGATATATCAACAAAAAAACGGATTGGTTTCATGCCCGAAACCGCCTACTATTATCCATTTTTGAAAGCACATGAGCTTATTGCATTTTACGGTGAACTCTGCGGGATGGATAAAAAAACAATTAAAACAAGAACAGAAGAACTGCTTGTTGAAGTCGGACTCGAAAATACAGGAAAAAAAACGTTGAAAACATTTTCGAAAGGAATGTTGCAGCGTGTAGGAATCGCCCAGGCACTGCTGCATGATCCGGACCTGTTCATCCTTGACGAACCATTTACCGGTCTTGACCCCCTGGCGAAAATCCATTTCCGGGATTTGATCCTCAAGCTTAAAAAACGTGGGAAAACAGTATTTTTTTCATCGCATGAGCTTTCTGAGGCAGAGTTGATATGTGACCGGGTTGCTATCCTGAAAGAAGGCAGCAGCGTTTATGACGGCCCCGTAACAGAAATCGCAGGTGACGGGAAAAGCAATCTGGAGCGTATTTTCCTGCATGTCCTCAAGGACAAAAAATCCGAAGATATCAACAAGCAGATGGAGGCAGGAAAATGATACGTCAGCAACTTTGCGCTTTTATAAAACTGTCGTTCCTCGACCTTTATCGTCGAAAAGATCTTTTTGTACTGCTTGTTTTAAGTTGTGTTCTTCTGACACCTCTTGCCCTGCTGCGCCCGTTCGGTCAAATGGGAGGCAACAGATATATGAACGAAATAGCAATGTTGATGATATGGGTATTTTCGTTTATCATTGCCCTCGGAGCATCTTCAAGGCTTTTTCCCCCTGAATTTGAATCTCGCACCATATATCCGCTTCTATCTAAACCTGTGAGCAGGGGTGTTGTGCTTCTGGGCAAATATCTTGGAGCGTTATCCACATCAATATCAGCATTGGCAATTTTTTATTTCCTTTATGCCATGCTTAATGGCTTCAGGGGAGGTGAATGGTTTTCACCCCTTCTCCTGCAGGCATTCGTATTGCACTGCGGCTTCACAGCCATAGTTGTTGCCCTGGGACTCCTTGGCTCCCTGCTCGTTACAACTTCTGCCAACATTACCCTGACATCAACTATAGTTGTCGTGATGTTCCTGCTCGGACGACGCCTCCCCCACTACATTGCTGCCGACGAAACACCGGTCCGCTGGATCATTGCAGCCGCACATGCGATCGGTCCGCACGTTGAGTTCTTCGATTTAAGGCAGAGGCTTGTTCATTCATGGGAGATGATTTCTTGGCCCGTATGTGCGTTGGCATTGATTTATGCAGCAAGCTATTCCGTAACCTGCCTGTGGCTGGCATGGCTCGCATTGCGAAGAAAACAATTGTGAGGCAACCATGAAAACGAGGAGCTTTCTTCCATATCTCTTTATCGCAACAGTAATAACAGTTGCATTCGTTTTCCCGAAGCGTTTCAGTGACGAAATGCCGCAGAGTGGCGGTGACGATTTGATGTCCCTGATTTTCGCTGACGCCAGGGCTGTTCTGGGGCAGTCACTCGTTCGTGTAACAGATCGCTACTATCACGGAGGGGTAAGTATAGACTACACTGCCCATAAACATGAATGCGGCGGACTGGGGAGCAGGGCACACACCCACAATCATGATCCGGCAGGGGCAGCTCATGCAGACACAGTTGAAAGCACCGGCAACAGCCAAAATCCGAAGCATGAACCTTCCAAAAGAAAATTCAATGACCCCTGGGCGTGGATGAACTCTAAAATCCATGTCCAGCAAGTGCGACATCTTGAACACGACGAAATTGCTGAACTTATTCCATCAATCTGGGCAGCATGCCGTGCCGACCCGCAAAATATCGAAGCATATGAAATGGGGTGGTACATAATTGCAAAAATGCTCAAACGTCCTGAAGACGGGATGAAAGTTCTTCTCGAAGGAATAAAAAACAACCCCGACTCAGTAGCTCTGGAAGTAACACGAGGACAAAGTTTATATTACGACATGAAAGACAATCTCGCTGCCGAAGAAGTCTTTGAAAAAGCAATACATAAAGCCGCGATAAAAACAGATGATGATTTTAAAAGACTCTCTGTCGATGAAATTTTCATGTTGCAGCGCGCATTTGATTATCTCAGGCACTTTGCAACAGAACGAGAAGACATGGATGCTGCAGAGAAGTATGCCGGGAGGCATGAGGAAGTCAGGCGTCTAATCCAGACAAAATAAGCGGAGAAACGCGTCCTGCCTTCGACAGTGTTCAGTATTCAGAGGGCAGTCTGAGACCAGCGCCCAAGCTCCACCTGCTGTTACATCACATCAAGCCGTTTCAGCTCAAAGAAACATCTGGCGGTGGCTCGGACATCCGACAGTGCCTGATGAGCGTTTGCAAAGGGTTCATTAAAAAGACGCTGATGAAGCTGCGTAAGGGATGGCCATTTATAGCCATAAGGCCCGGGCAGCCGACAGTAATTTGTCGCCTCCTTCATTGTGCACTTCCGCAACTTTGATTTCATTGGGTTCGCCATGCCAAGACGAAGAAACTCTGCTCCTAAAATTTTTTCATCAAACTCAACATTGTGCGCTACAAGACATGACGCCTGCTCGACATGCGTGACAAAACCCTCAAGCGCTGTTTTCAGCTCTATACCTTCTGCGAGTGCAATCTCCGTTGTTATGCCGTGAATTTTAGCTGCTGAAGCAGAAATTCGAAACCCAACCGGCTTTATAATATGTTCAGCACTCGCTAATTCTTCTCCGTCTTGACCTGTAAGAAGCCAGGCTATCTGAACGACCCTCGGCCAGTTAGAAAAATCTGTCAGCGGGGCATTATAATTTCTGGGAAGTCCGGAAGTTTCCGTATCAAAGAAAATGTACATTTGAGCACTCCTGTTCTTGCATGGTTGAGAAAGATTGAGATGGCTACAATACACTATAGGTGTATCTCAGTCAATTACGCACAAAAATCAGCTTGTAAAATTAGATTCTGCGTGAGTCTTGCGATTAAGTGTTTTAAAGTGTAAAATACTTTCTTTTACATGAAACCGAACTATTCATACCCATATACGGGAGCTTTTATGCCAAAAATGAAAATACTGTGGCGGATACTGACAGTGGCAGTGTCGCTTTTTTGCACTTTGTCTGTTTCGTCAGCCCAAACGTATTCTCAAAAGACAATCAAAAACATTATTTTCGTCAATAAAAGCGGCGAGACTGTCAGCGATACTTCTTTTGCCCTTTCACATATTGCATCTCAGATCGGCGAACCGGCTGACAACAAGGTGATATCGGAAGATGTAAGAACTCTTCTCAACTCAGAACATTATTCGTATGTCGGCACACGTGTCGATGAGGAGGAAGACGGCATAAATCTTGTTTTTGTTCTGGAGCCTCGGTACAGGATCATCGGGAAAGCAACATTTCGCGGCTTAAGCGCGTTTTCGTATTCAAAA
The DNA here is from genome assembly GCA_012511845.1 of Lentisphaerota bacterium. Taxonomy (GTDB): domain Bacteria; phylum Verrucomicrobiota; class Kiritimatiellia; order RFP12; family UBA3636; genus JAAZFF01. Next base: position 3,417 of record JAAZFF010000328.1, on the reverse strand, counting down.
GCCATGGAGCACATAGGCCTTAAATCGGGTGATTTCGTAGATGAGGAAACACTCGGTGTAGCTGCACAAAAACTCAGAAAAAAATATATTGCCAAGCGATATTATGATGTGAAGATACGTGGAATTCTGAACATCATTCCAGACAGTCCCGGAATGGTAACAATGAGTTTTGAAATAGATGAAGGCAAAAAGAGAAAAGTTAACCTTATAAGGGTAGAAGGCAACAAAGCTATAAGCGAAAGAAAATTGCGCCATCTGAGCGGGCAGTCTCCGTGGTATAATCCAGGTGGCTGGTTTTCTTCCGGACGCGTTTCCGACTTCGATCTGGAAATTGTGCGCTCGGACATGCGTCGACAATATCTTGATTTGGGATATTTGGATGTACAGGTTTCTGAACCAGTTAAAAAAACTGAAAACAATGTAACAGACATCAAGTTTTCAGTGAAAGAAGGACCTGTTTACAAGGTATCGAAAATAGAGTTTGATAACGTAACACTGTTTCCTGAACCTGCAATTGCAAGGGTCATTCCATTAAAGCCCGGTCAAACGGCAGGGATGGCGACAATTAAAGCTTCGGAAAAAGCCGTTCAGGAATTTTTCTCATCACAAGGATACGTAGATACGCGTGTTAATACTACAACTTACCCCGACCTGGACAATCCGAACACGATAAATGTTGTTTACTCGGTACGGGAGAGTGAATTAACACGTATCCGCAATATTAAAATACGCGGCAACACACATACGAAGGATAAAGTAATCCGCCGTGAAATTTCCCTTAACCCCGGCGATATTTACGATGGAGTCCAACAGGATCGAAGCAGACTCAGATTGCAGAATCTTGGATATTTCAGCGATGTACGCACGTACGATATGGAAGTGGAACGGATGGAAAACGTCCGGGATCTTGTTTTTGAAGTGGCAGAACAGAACACCGGTTCCCTTATGTTCGGGGCAGGTTTTTCTTCAATAGACCATCTGATCGGAATGTTTGAGATATCGCAGAGCAACTTCGATATTTCTAATTTCAGAAATTTCCGCGGAGCAGGTCAAAAAGCCAGATTAAGTGTACAGGGAAGCAAAGACTCAACAGACCTCGAAGCTTCATTTATCGAACCGTGGTTCCTGGATAGAAGACTTGCCCTGAATATTGATGCATTCCTGCGCAACAGATCTTATAGAGAATACGACGAGAGGCGTGTTGGGGGCTCGATAGGACTTGCAAGACACGTGCCTTGGGTTGGACGAATCGGTCTCTCGTATACATTGCAGAAAATAACACTGGACGATATAATGGATGATACTTTTCTGTATGCGGACGACCTGACAAAAGAATTCAGATATACGGATGAAGATGATGATTTTCTGCTTGGAGCCTTCCGACTGACATGGACATACGATACGCGAGATAATCCTGTAGTGCCAAAATCAGGCACAAGGGCGACAGTAGCCGGTTCGCTTTACAACAAGGCTTTTTTAAGTGATTACAATTTCTATGAACTTGATGCCCAGGTGAGGCACTATATTCCGCTCTGGTATGAGCATGTTCTTGCTTTTTCAGTACGTGCCGGCGTTGTCGATTCATACGGAAGCAGTGATTACGTGCCGATCAGCAGCCGTTACTTTTTAGGTGGCGGGAGAAAAGTACGCGGCTTTAAATACCGACATATCGGACCAAAGGCGGTACCGGCAGAATCACCCGACAGCGAGTATTTCCGTCCGATCGGCGGACAGACAATTTTTGATGCAACGGTAGAGTATACTGTGCCGCTTGTTAAATTCGTAAGGCTTGCGACCTTCTACGACATCGGCAATGTCTGGTCCGACTCCTATGATTTTGATTTCGGTGAATTTGCATCAAGTGTAGGAATCGGTGTAAGGCTCGATGTTCCCGGTTTCCCATTGCGGCTCGATTATGCCAAGGCTATAAAACGCGACGACGATCTTTCACGCAGACGGGCTGTTGTTTTCTGGATAGGTTTCGATAATTAACACACGATTTTAAAATGACGTTAAAACCTGATGCTTCTTATCTTTCATTAATTTCCCTGCTTATCGGTCTGATAACGCTTGCACCGGGGATATTCACACTGATTTTTCCGGGCAAGGCTGTTACGTGTCTTAAGCTGTTTCCCCGCAGTATCTGGGCGGGAAGGGTTCTCTCAACTATTTGCCTTATCTGGTCCGTTTTGTGGATCTGCTTGATCCCGCTTGGTCCGCTTTTGTTTTTGCGTCAATTCATGTGGCTGCTATTACCGATTTCCATTTTGGCTGTCTGGTTTTTTATTCCCGAATTACTGGCGTGTCGTTCAATAGGCGGTTTGCTTGTTCTTCTGCCGGCACCGATGCTTTCCTCCGCTGCATGGCATCCTTCCCCGTTCAGGTATCTGGTAATAGTATACGCTTATGCCATGTGTATAGCAGGTATGTTTTATATTGCATCACCCTGGAGATTGCGCAACCGCATTTCCCTGCTTTGCAGCAAGCCTGATATTTTAAAAATTACGGCAATATTTTCATCAGTTTTCGGTATTATACTTGTCCTGCTTTCTTTGACAGTATACAAAATATAGTCAGTCAGATATAATGAAAGCAATATCCGATGCTTAATATCAGTAAGAGTTCTGATTAAATATTTTAAAAAAGGAGTTCTATATGACCAAAAAAAATGCCTCAAAGGAATCTAAACCTTCAAAGAAGAAAAAAAATGTTTTTCTACGGTTAATCACCTGGGTCGTTGGCGTAGTAATAGTTTTGCTGGTTGCGATTATTCTGATCGTCCAATTCGCACTGAGCCCTGTTGTAAAAACTACCGCTTCAAAATTGGGACCATCTGTAATCGGTGCACCCATTTCAATCTCCAATGTTAACATTAAAGCTTTTTCCGGGCTTGTTGACATATCAGGGCTTGTTGTAGGTCCGCCGGAACAGTTCAAGGCGAATCTGTTTCAGATAAACAATTTTAAAGTTCAGCTCGATGCAGCTTCTCTTTTGACAGACACTATAGTTATCAAAGAAATAAAAATAACTGATCCCGTCGTTACTTACGAACTATCGGGAATAAAGAGTAATTTCGGGAGAATAATGGAGAAACTCGAAGGAGACAAACCGGAAAAAGAAGACAAGCCAAAGGAAGCCAAGTCCAAAACTGAATCTGGCAAAAAAGTTGTTATTGAAAGCTTTGTCTTCGAAGGCGCCAAAGTACGAATGGCTTCTACCATCACCGGTGGCAAGGGCGTTGTCCTTCCCATGCCCAGAATTGAACTTTCCGATATAGGAGCAAAGCACGGCGGAGCTACAGGAGTTGAGGCATTTTCTGAAATACTGAAATCGATTGTACTGGGTGTTTTTGATGTCATAGGCGATCTGGGCGGCGCAGTTTTAGGGACAGCCGGAGTCATAGGCGAAGGCGCACTT
>JAAZFF010000327.1 GCA_012511845.1 Lentisphaerota bacterium | reverse complement strand
TTTCACAACCTGCAGCGCTTTTCACTACCGTACATCCTGCTGCACGAGCAACTGATACCTCTGCTGAATTAAGAGACCCGTCATCGACCTCATGCTCTCTGGCGCAATTCCGGCATAGAATTCGTACGAGACGCTGTGCCAGAACTCCACGCAGGCATGAAGCAAGCAAATAAGGTTCCACACCCATATCAACAAGGCGCATAACGGCGGAGGCTGCGTCATTTGTATGCAAAGTAGTAAATACAAGGTGCCCTGTCAAGGAGGCACGTACAGCTATCTCAGCAGTCTCCGTGTCGCGTGTTTCTCCAACTAAGACGACATCCGGATCCTGTCTCAAAATATGCCTGAGACCATTTGAGAATGATAACCCTATCTTTGGTTTCACCTGAATCTGCCCTATCGATGGCAAACGATATTCTACCGGATCCTCAACCGTCATTATATTTCTGCGCCTTGAATCAAGTGTACCGAGGGCGGAGTACAATGTGGTTGTTTTACCCGAGCCGGTAGGTCCGGAAACAATAACCATTCCATTAGGCAGGGACAGGAGCGATCGCAAACCCTCCAGTACATCAAGAGGCATCCCCAAATCGGTCAGAGGCATCAGGGAGCGATCCCTGTTCAGGAGTCGCATCACAACGCGTTCTCCATCTGAAACAGGAACTGTAGAAACACGTATATCTATTATTTTGCCGCCCACACGCACTTGCGCCATCCCATCCTGGGGAAGCCGGCGCTCTGCGATGTCCATGCCGGACATCACTTTCACCCGAGAAACAATTTGCATGGCGAATCCTGCCGGTGGAGACGGCTGCTCATAAAGAATGCCATCAAGCCGGAAGCGGATTCGTATCGAACTGTCAGACTCCGGCTCAAGATGTACATCGGATGCATCACGGCGTACTGCATCAAGCAATACATTATTAAGGAACTGTGTGACCGGCTGAGCAACCTGATCTATAAGCAAATCGACATCATTCAGACTGCCTTGTTCAATTTTATCTGATGAAATATTATTTGAAAAATCGTCTATTCCTGAACTTGCAGTAGATTTTCCCTCATAATAAAATCTGTCTATTGCATCCTGTACAGTATCTGCAAGTGCAAAAGCCGGCTGTAAGTCCTCACCTGTAACAAGGGAGGCATGCTGCAAAGCATCCATGCCGTCAGGACTGCTCATCAAAAGAGATGGCTCACCATTAATCCGCAACGGCAAAACGCAACGCTCACGAGCCCATGTTACAGGAACTGCTTCAATGAGATTTTTGTCAAGCATGGCAGCATCCACCTCACTGATGAATTCTACACCATATCCAACGGCAAGCTGTTTAATATCATTCATCTTTAATCGTCATCATCATCTGAATAACCGGAACCACAGCAAAAATCATCAGCCTCGTCTACAAACCTTCTCTCAAAAAAATCATCGTCATCATCCAAGTCATCAAAAAACGGATCCGCATCGTCCATCCCCTGACCGGAGGTACGCATCGGTCTGAAATGGTCGGCATCTTCTGCAAAATCATCAAAACCGCTTCCGTATTGCTCAGGATTTGGTCCCTGCGAAAGACTCTCCTGAACGAGAGGATACAGCTCCCCGTCTACGGGCTCTATTTTCTTGCCTGTTGCCTGAATTTTAAAATGCCAGTCATCCCCTTCAGACATGAAGACGTAATATAAGCTTTCCTTGGAGCCGGGTTTTAAGAACTTCATGGCATCGATATCTTCATAGATATCAGTATCAATTTCATATATTTCCGGCTCCAGACCTTCAGGGATCATTATCCCTGTAGACACATGCGAAATACCCATAAAGTAATAAAAGTCATATTCATCATCAAAGCCGACAGAATCCTGAATTGCAATGTGCAAATCATAAAGATTGCCTGTATCAGGAAAATCTATGAATCTGACACATTTATCGTCAAGCCATGGACCTGAAACGCATGTAACTTGTAGTCTGTGTATCATTTTATTCTTTGCCTGTATTATGTTAATAAGAAAACCCGGCTTCTGCCAGTTGTTCAAAAGTTAGATTTTTGTCATAATTTTCGCCGGACATAAACTTCTCAATATAGCGTGCCATTATATCCGTCTCTATATTAACAGTATCACCAACTGCACGGGTGCCCAACGACGTTTCATGCAACGTTGTCGGTATTACTGCCACTTCAAATACGTCAGGTGCCGGCACAGCGCTTATAGTCAAACTTATGCCATCTATTGCTACTGAGCCTTTTCTTACAATATACCTCGCTTCCTTTTCATCGCAGGAAATCCTGAATACAAAATCGCGTCCGGCGGGCTCTTTTGCGATAATCCTGCCTACTCCGTCGATATGCCCCCCCACTATATGGCCTCCGAGTCTGTCTGATATGCGCAATGCTCTTTCGAGATTTACATAATCGCCGTACTTCAATGTGCCGAGGTTAGTGCAGTTAAGGGTCTCCTCCAGAACATCGGCAAAAAATCCATCGCTGTTCACTTCTGTCACTGTAAGGCATGCCCCCTGAACAGCAACACTCTCACCAAATACTAGCGGTTCATTTTCCCACGCCGAGCAAAGTATCTGAATAGAAGTTCCGCCACTTACATGATTTAAACCGGCAAATTTGCCCTTTTTCTGAACTAATCCAGTAAACATTACAAAACACCTCAATCTTTCGGATACGCCCGTACCAGCATATCCCCGCCTGAGCGGGTCACGTCATGAATTTCAAAGCGCGGTGCTGTAGGCAAATCAAATGGGTACGCCCCGAAAACACGCTTCGAATCAGCGCCGAGTACTATCGGCGCAATAAACAAAAACAATTCATCAACAAGACATTCATTTATCAATGCAGATGCCAGCTCAGAGCCACCCTCGCACAGAACGCTCATATACCCCTGATCTCCCAATTTTTCAAAGAGGACGGATAATGATATCTTTCTCTTTTCCGGTTCATTGGCAGAATATGCGTTCGGCAATACCATTACCTGAGCACCGGCAGCCTTTACTGCATCAATGCGCTCCTGGGAAGCCAAACCTGTAGTAACATAAATAGTTTGTGAAGCTCTTCCATCAGTGAAAATTTGAGACGTAAGAGGTAAACTTCCTGTTGAATCAAGCACAGCTCGCATTCCGGGCAGACCAAGCCCTTTTCCATCATCTTCAACAGATCGTAAAAGCGAAGGATTATCGGCGAGCACTGTCCCCCGCCCTACCAGAACAACATCTGATTTACGGCGTAAATTCCTTACCTCTCTGCGTGATTCCTCACACGAAATCCACTTCGAGTTCCCCGCATGATCAGCTATCCCTCCATCAAATGACTGTGCCATCTTGAGGCTGACATACGGTCTTCCGGTAAGTTGCAGTTTGAAAAAGGGAGCCAGCATCTTCTGAGCTTCCTGCTCACAAACACCGGTCAAAACTTCTATACCGGCATTACGCAGTTTTTGAATGCCATTCCCATTATGCTTAGGGTTCTTATCAATTGCAGCTATGACGACGCGTTTAATACCTGCCCTTATTATTGCTTCAGTGCAGGAAGGGGTAAGTCCTATAG
>JAAZFF010000326.1 GCA_012511845.1 Lentisphaerota bacterium | reverse complement strand
TCTCGGACTGGTACAAGGATTGGGGGGCAGGTCACGCACCACAAATCTGTTTGAACCTTTTCCGGAGGCGTTCAATAACGACTCTGCGTTCTTTGACAGAATCCATGCCTATCTTCCCGGCTGGGAGACCCCCAAGCTGCGCTCTGCCCTGTTCACTACCGGATATGGCTTGATCTCAGACTGCTTCTCAGAGTTCTGCCACGCGATGCGTAAGTATGACTTCACTAATTCCTTCAGCGCATATTTCTCCCTGAATAAGTGCTTCAATACACGCGATACGATCGCAGTAGGCAGAACCTTCTCAGGACTTGCAAAGCTCATCCATCCCGATGAACGCATGACCAAAGAAGAAGTCCGGGAGATTCTTGATTATGCCATCGAGTGTAGACGAAGGGTAAAAGAACAGCTCCGCAAAATGACGCCCGGTGAATTCAGCGATGTTGATCTGGGTTACATTGACGATGAAACTGGCGAAGAGACCATTGTGGAACTGCCTGAAATTTCCGGTGGGACGCTGATCCGTCAGGGCTTTGAGAAGCCTGGTTATGTATACGGTGTTGGACGGTCGGTAGCCAATTTGCTCGGTGTCTACCGCTTGGAAAACAAGCTTGTTTCTGGCACTGGGACGCTTAGCTTCCGGAATGTTGAAGGCCTTGCGCGTGCGCCGAAAAGCGTGCGAGACAGCATTACTGCGGCCTTCAACTACTTCGGAGAGAACGCCAGAAGGATCATTGCAGGCTCCTACGAGGAATTCGACTACAGCCTGTACTTCAATGATCTTCAAAATCGTGGTGTCAGCGATGAAATATCGGTTGCTGAAGTGGTCGGTCTCTTCTCTGGTCTTGCTAATCGTCCAGTGACGCCGTCGTTGGTGATTTGCGGCCGTGTAGTTATGTCTGGCAGCATGATGCCTATTACAACCGAATTGGACGAGATTTTTGTCACAGTCGCAAATGCCGGCGCGAAGAAAATCATGCTGCCGGCTGAGAGTAAAGAAAAATACGAGCAGCTCCGGAACGATCTGAAGGAAGAAATTGAAGTGATCTTCTACACATCGCCGCTGGACGCTGCTAAGAAAGCACTAGGAGTTGATTGACATGACTGAGTTCAAGTGTATCAGCTGTGGTGCAGTGAAGGAGAGCGAAAAAAGCTGTAGTTGTCCTGTCTGCGGATATAAAATGCTTGAAACGCCTTATGACAAGGATGAAGCATTAAAGCGATAGATCCGTGACTTTATCGGGAAACTGCGTCTTACGGAAGTGACCGGCGACTCTTTTGAGTTTTTCCGGGAAGTTCCGCTGGATGAAACTGATGATGATGACGATGATGATGGCAAGAAAAAAGTAAAGACTATCTGGAAGTCACAGGACGATAAGCGTTTTCCTGACTACAATAAGATTCAGGGGTTTGTTTGTGCTGCTACCAAGACAGAAGTGTTCTGCGAGCGTCTGAATGAGTCCATTGAACAGATTCGCAAGCATATTCATACCTCATACTTCCAGCAATATCAGGTATCTCTTGAGGACCTGAAGGACACAATCGATGGGCTTGATGAGGTTCTTCAGGAGGCACTGTCTGCCGTAGAGGTGAAAGCCGATCTCCCGGAAGTGCAACTGCCACAAATCACGCTTGCTTATATGGAGACGCCGGATCAATCCCTTCTGCCTTTGGCGGACGAAATCCTTAATGCTCTGCTCGAGTTGTCCCGTAAGGTATTAAAATTTATCAAACAGAACAATATCTACGGAACTGCCTATCGAGAAAAGCCGAAAAGGGCCTATCATCCCGAGGAGAAGGCAGATTACATAAGAGACTTGGCACGTTGTAAGGAGTGGCTTGATAAAACGCTTGCAAAAAAATACGTGGTTGACCTGCTTTCTGATGGTTCAGACGAATTGCTCGATATGCTGAAGCCGTTATGGGGTGCCATAGAAGTTATCATGTATGCCCCGATTCTTGTCAAGAAGAGCGTATATACCTTTGAAGATGGCACTACTGCTACCAACGACACGCTTAAAAGGATTGTCCTTGAGAAGCTGTCAGCAAGATATGCGGACGTTGATTCGGACATTCTGGCATTTGATTTCCTTGCCGGCAAAACAGAGGAAGAACTGTTCGCACTGTATGACAAAATGATCGAACTGGATTCCTTTGGACTTATGG
>JAAZFF010000325.1 GCA_012511845.1 Lentisphaerota bacterium | reverse complement strand
GCACAGCAGATCACCTCTTCAGAAACTTCAATGCCGAATCTGATTTTTATCACAACATAATCCAGTCAGATCGTGATGTTACTGCTGTTACAGCAGCATGTCTGATGATATCTTCAGAAAAATTCAGGCAGGCAGGAGGTTTCGATGAAAAGTTCCGAAATCATTATGAAGATCTCGACCTGTGTCTCAGATTGTTCAAAGCGGGATATTCCAATGTTTATGCGGGAACGGTAAAGCTTGTTCACCACGAATCAAAAACGAGAGGGAAGTATTACGATTATACAGACCGTATTTTGCTGCTCGATCGGTGGGAATCGCTTATACAGGCAGGTGATCCGTTTTCGAACGAGAACTTTTTGCCGGACAGATGCGATTTCGCGCTGGGAGCAGGGAGGCTGCTTAAATGAACATAATTTTTGCCCTCTACAACAGGCTTGAAAGTAATAGCGGCTTCCATGCCTGGAGCCTGGCTCAGGAACTGCAGAAGATCGGACATAACTGCGTAATTGCAACACCGGAAGGCGGCGATAGAACAGATCCCGAATCACCCCTGCGCGTCATGGGTTACGATGCCGTTTCAGCTGCTGCCGCTGAAGGCAGCTTATTCAGCGGTGCCGAAATAGATATCTTTCATGCCTGGACGCCGCGCACCGTTGTTACCCGGTTTCATGCATCCGTGCAGAAGTTTATTAAAGGCGGCACTTTTGTCCACCTCGAAGACAACGAGGACGAACTCGCCAGGGCTTTTCTGGGAGAGCGCATGTTCGCAAAAACTCTGGCAGGAGGCGGTCCGGATCCCTTTCCTGCCAAATTGACGCATCCACTGCACGGACAAGCCTTCATCGCCCGTGCAAGGGGAGTCACTGTAATAATGGACGCCCTGGCGGAAAAGGTTCCGCATGATATACCCACATGTTGTATCTGGCCGGCGGCAGACGATAAAATTTTCTACCCTCGGCCCAAACCTGAAGCCCTGCGCAAGAAGCTGGGTATATCTCCCGGAACATGCATCCTTGTATACACGGGCAACGGTCATCCTGCCAACTTCAGGGAGCTGCGCAGTCTTTACCTGGCAGTGCATCTGCTCAACCGTGCAGGGACACCTGCTAAGCTCATACGGACAGGTCAGGATTATTTCCGCTGCCCTGCCGGTTATAAAGAATGGTCAGAGGAACATTCCATAAATCTCGGTTTTGTAAAAGATCGCGCCGAACTCGGTGAACTGCTGGCATTGGCAGATGTTTGTGTACAGCCAGGCAGTCCCGGGCAGTTCAACGACTATCGCTTCCCCAGCAAACTGCCTGAATTTTTCGCTTCCGGGCGTCCTGTTATATTGCCGCGAACAAACATCGGGCACCACATACGCCATCTTGAAGAGGGTTACCTGCTTGATGTGGCAGATGGAGTTGCTATCTGCGATGCCGTTTTGGAAATAATGGCAGACAAACAGCTCGAAAAACGGCTTAGCACCGGCGCCCGTGCTTTTTACGATAATAATTTAACGTGGGAGAAATCAGCGCGGAAGCTTAATGAGTTTTATGGGCAGGCGTAAGGCCCGGCTTGCCGGGCTCTGGTTAGTAGGCAGTGGGCAGTGGGTAGCCAGAACGGGACGGAGGGGACAGGCTCAGCAGCCACCCATCATCCACGGCGGTTTGCGGAGAAACACGCCCTACCTTGCCCGGCTCAGCAACTAAACCCGAGCAGGCGCTCAGGGCTCCCAGGCTTGGCAACCACCCATTATCCACGGCGGTTTGCGGAGAAACACGCCCTACCTTGCCCGGCTTGCCGGGCTGCAAGCCGGGTCTTGCCCGCAACGGGGGAGTCTGGTATTATTACCACCATGATAAACACAGCAGCAAAAGGCAGCGCAGGCGAATGACAACAATAATTGCCCCGACAAAATCCTTCTTCCGAATAAATTTGCGGGAGCTCATCGAATACCGCGATCTGCTGTTTCTCCTCGCCAAGCGCGATATCGTTATCGTCTACAAGCAAACTATCCTCGGTCCGCTCTGGTTTTTAATCCAACCAGTCATCACCGCTGTCGTATTTACCGTAATCTTCGGACAAGTCGCCAAGATTGCCACCGGCGGTATTCCGCACTT
>JAAZFF010000324.1 GCA_012511845.1 Lentisphaerota bacterium | reverse complement strand
GTGCAAAGGGTTTCAGAGACACTCTCGCCTGCGGGCAGCTTTGTATCTCATCCAGAAAGATCAGAATATTCCCCGGTTCGAATTCCACTCCGGAAAAACGTATGCTCAGATTCCTGACGAGGGTGTCGATGTCTAGATCCCCCTCGAATATGGTTTTCATCCCCGGCATGGTTTCGAAGTTTATGTAGATATAATTATCATAGTTCTTCTTTGCAAAATCATCAATGATAAAGGTTTTTCCGACCTGTCTTGCGCCTTTGACAAGGAGACATTTCTTGTCCGCTGAGTTTTTCCACTCGAGGAAAACATCATTGATCTTTCTTCTTAACATAACATGTAATAATATCCAGGTGATATAAATTACTATTTTTTCCCACGACTTTAGAATGTATTTTACAGTTTTTTCCCACGACTTTAGAATGTATTTTACAGTTTTTTCCCACGACTTTAGAATAACAGAAAAGAAAGGTTCACTCCGCACATCCTCGGATTGGCGGAATCAGGCGAATGCCGAGTATAAACGGTTGCGGTCGTTCTCTATTCTGTTGCATAATTAATTCTCGGCCGCACGGACGTCGTTCCGGTGATGCCGATCATGTCTGCTCTGATTCTTTTGCAGAGGTTGCGGGAACACATTCTGAACAACACAGGGGTCTGCACAAGATCTGTTCTTGAAAACAAACGCGGGACTGATGAAAATGCAGACTGGTCTGTTCTGTTAGGAATTGTGCAACAGAGTACCTACTAAACATAAAATGAAACAGGTACCAAACATAAAATGAAACAGGTACCAAACATAAAATACCAAATATCGCCATCATGTGCCAGTAAGTGATATCATGAGTGCGGATTCGCCTCTTTATTTACCACGCATAATGGACAAAATACTCGTGGAAAAATTGCGTTACATGGGTGCTGTAAACATCGTAGGTCCGAAGTGGTGCGGGAAAACCTGGACAGGAAAAAAGCATTCAAAAAGTGCGATATTCATTGCAGATTCCGGCGGAAGGTATCATAATAAATTGTTGGCGCAGACAAACCCCGATTTAGCTCTCGAGGGTGAATTTCCTCGGTTGATAGATGAATGGCAGGAAGTCCCTGAGCTGTGGGACGCCGTGCGCAGCAACATCGACCGCATCGGAGGTAAGGGTCTTTTCATACTGACGGGCTCAGCGACTCCGAATGACAAAGACATAATCCACAGCGGAGTAGGTCGTATAACAACTGTGAAGATGAGGGCCATGTCTCTGTTTGAGTCCGGAGATTCCGCCGGAACAGTGTCTCTTAAAGATTTATTCGATAAGAAGCTTGAAGATCACAATACAGGAAACGTGGATCTGAAACACATAATTCAACTTACTGTTCGCGGAGGCTGGCCGGGAAGTTTGAATCTGACTCTCGAGAACGCATTCAAAATTCCGAAGGACTATCTGAAAGGAGTGGTCAGAAACGACCTCAAAAAGATGGACGGTATCGATAGGGATGAAGATAAATTATGGAGGGTTCTTAAGTCATTGGCACGCAACGAAAGCACGCTGGCTTCCAAAAGAACCATTCTGAATGATGTATCCGAAGAAGGCGGAACCGAAGTCTCGGCTCCGACGCTGGATTCTTATCTGGCCGCTCTTGAAAGATTACATATGATCGAAAACAAAAAACCATTCGATCCGAACATCAGATCCCGTGGGCGGGTGGGCAAAAGTGAAAAAAGATATTTCACCGACCCATCTCTGGCTATCGCAGCACTGAATGTAACGCCTGCTTCTTTGCTGAACGATCTTGAAACTTACGGATGCATGTTCGAATCCATGTGCGTACGCGATCTGACAATATACGCCGAAGCCATCGAGGGGAAACTCTATCATTACAGGGACAAGAAAAATTATGAGATCGATGCGATAATCGAGCTCTCTGACGGAAGGTGGGCGGCTTTTGAGATCAAAGTAGGGTTCAATCAAGTTGATGAAGCGGCCGAGAATCTGTTGAAAGTGTGCGGATACATCTCCTCATCGTCCCGAGCAGGCGCTCCAGAGTTCATGTGCGTGATCTGCGGAATGTCCGCCGCGGCGTACAGGCGGAAGGACGGAGTATATGTCATCCCCATCACAGCCCTGAAGGATTGAACAATCCGTTTGATAACGCCTCAGAGTACATGTGAACAGTCCCGAAGAGTTCACGCACCGCTAGATCCTCAAATCTAAAAACTATAAATCCGCATTGCAATGGAGGCTCAGGAGACCATGCACGTTGCCCTGATCATATTCCTGCTCACATACGTGCTGTTGATGGTCCGGCTGCCCGGGAGGTTCCGCATAGGGCGCGGCACTGCGGCCCTCATCGGTTCGGTTCTGATGATCCTCTTCGGAGTGGTGACTCTCTCAGGGGCATGGCAGTCCATTGATTTCGATGTATTGTTCCTGCTGATCGGGATGATGGTCCTGGTCGCCGGCCTGGAGTACTGCGGCCTGTTCGAGGTTATTTCCGGGTTGCTGGTGGATAGGTTCAGGACGAGGAAGGGACTCCTGGCAGGGATAATGGGCATATCGGCCCTACTGGCCGCGCTGATCCTGAACGATGCCGTTGTCCTGCTGTTCACGCCCATCGTGATACGCACATCTGCCAGGATAAGGGCGGACCCGATACCTTATGTCGTGGGGATGCTGATGTCGGCCAATATCGGCAGCGTCGCCACGGCCATAGGGAATCCGCAGAATGCGTACATCGCATCGTTCGCAGGCCTGGACTTCATAGATTTCTCGCTGCATCTTGCGCCGGTGGCGATCGTCTGCATGCCCGTCGCGTATCTGATGATATACGCCGTGTTCAGGAAGCGCATCGGGGCCGACGTTGAGACCGGGATGTGCTATGAAGAACCGGCGGAGATAGACACGAAGAGGCTCCGTTTCATGGTCCTGGTGATGATCGCCATGTTCGCCGGGTTCATAGCCTCCGGCTTCACGGGGATGCCCCTCTACGTGCCGGC
>JAAZFF010000323.1 GCA_012511845.1 Lentisphaerota bacterium | reverse complement strand
GCCTGTGACTTACCCCGAGCTGGCGCTCAGGGCTCCCAGGCTTAGCAATCACCAACTGCAACGGCGCGCCCAGAGGTCATCGCCCTACCTTCCCAGCAGGCGGGCACAGACAGGAATGTCCGTGCTACAGTCTGCGGTGCCCAAGTACTGCCTACTGCCCACTGCCCGGTTTGCCAGGCACCGGCTTGCCGGGAGATCGTGCACGTTCACAGCAGAGCGGTACACGTTTCCCGTACACGGGGAAGAGAATGCGAAGGTTAGATCGTGTACGGGTACGTGAACGAGTACGAGAACGATTATGCCACCCAGCAGGCGGGCACAGACAGGAATGTCCGTGCTACAGTCTGCGGTGCATGAGAAAACTGCGCTACGTTGCGGCGGTTTGCGGAGAAACCAGCCCTACCTTTGCACGGCTTGTCCAGGCTTAATGTTTGTATTTTTTCCATTATCTCTGTATGATCATTGCCGTCTTGGTTTGCATATTACTTTCCACGTTATTTTATGATTTTTTACTCTTTCACCAGATTTTTAATACTTTTTACAGTTGGCACTTTTCTTTTATTCTGTGCCGGCTGTGAGGATACTTCGTTCTGGTATTCACGAACTGACGGAACAACGTCTTTTGCCATTTCAAATAATCTTGACAGTGATATACGTGTTGTATATCCGGATAATTCTTACGATGATTACCATTCAACGTATGTTCCGGCACATGGTAACAGCAGTGTTTCTATGTACTACGACACAACTGTCAGCAAAAACTTCAAAGTTACTGTCATTTGGGGAAGTAACTCCCACGTTTATACTGTACCGCACGGAACAGATCATATAACTGTTAATCGTGAAGATTTCTTTTGATTGTCCATAAGCCATAACTCATTGAGAGTATGATTTATGTGCGTTATAATATCACGGCAAATGATAAAGCAGGACGCAAGAATGGAAGAAGAATTTGGTGATTCGCTGTTTAATACGGCGGAATTGCCTGTGCTGGCGTATAAACAACAGATAGTTGATGCCCTGAAAGCCCATAAGGTAATTATTGTAAGCGGAGAGACAGGATCCGGCAAAACAACGCAAATTCCCAAAATATGCTTTGCAGCGGGACGCGGACAAAAAGGAGTTATTGCCTGTACACAACCACGCCGTATAGCAACGGTTACTGTCGCTGAGCGTGTGGCTCAGGAAATGTCGGCTTTTGGAAACATAGTTGGCTGGCAACACAGGATTGCACGAAATACTCCAAGAGACATGAAAATAAAGTTCATGACTGATGGAATCCTGCTTGCTGAAATAACAAAAGATCCCCTGCTCAGACGCTACGACACCATAATGGTGGACGAAGCTCACGAACGTACGCTTAATATCGATTTTATACTCGGATGCCTAAAGCAAATTCTCCCGAGGCGAAACGATCTGAAAGTAATCATTTCATCAGCAACGCTTCAGACATCACTTTTTTCCGATTTTTTCGATGGTGCTCCTGTCTTAGAAATTCCCGGCAGAACTTTTCCTGTAGAAGTTCGGTACGCAGATACAGATGAAGAAGCAGAGTTATCGGATTCTGTTGTAGAAGCGGTTCATGAAATACAGAATGAATCACTATACGGTGATGTATTGGTTTTTTTACCGGGGGAACGTGATATCAGGGCATGCAAGGAAGCTCTTGAGCCGAGAGTTGCCACGGATAGTGTCGTTCTCGCCCTGATGGGCAGTCTGCCTGCGGCAGAGCAGCGACGGGCGTTCAAGTTGCTGCCTGATAAGCGCCGAATCATCCTTGCAACGAATGTGGCAGAAACGTCTGTCACGATACCCGGTATCCGTTATGTGATCGATTCAGGACTTGCGCGCATAAGCCGTTACAATCATAGAGCACGTGTGAAAAAACTTCATATCGAGCGAATTTCACAGGCATCTGCGGAGCAGCGCAAGGGCAGAAGCGGTCGCCTCGGACCGGGTATCTGCATCCGCCTGTATTCAGAAGAAGATTTTTTAAATCGTCCTCAGTACACGGATCCGGAAGTTCGGCGAACGTCTCTTGCAGGACTGATTCTTTCCATGTTCGATTGGCGTCTGGGTGACATTGAAAGTTTTCCTTTTGTTCAGCCTCCGGCGACATCAATGATCCGGGAAGGTTTTAAGGAATTGCTGGAATTGCAGGCGATAAGGGAAAACAAACAAGGCACTGAAAGTTCTGCTTCCAGATATTCGATTACGCGCCTGGGTCGTGCAATAGTGCGTCTGCCTCTGGAGCCGCGCCTTTCACGCATGTTGCTGGCGGCAGAGGGCGAAAAGACAATGCGTGACGCACTCGTCGTCGTATCCGCTTTATCAAGCGAGGATCCACTGGTACGTCCCGTCGACAAAAATGATGAGGCTGATAAATGCCACGCAAAGTTTAAAAATGAAAAATCAGATTTTGTGGGAATCCTTTTATTATGGCGTTTTTTCCACGACACTCAGAGACCGCTTTCAAGAAGTGCTGCCAGAAGGCGTTGTTCCGAAAATTTTATTTCGTATAGGAAATTGCTTGAGTGGGAAGACGTCCATGCTCAACTTTCAAGAATGCTGACGTATCTGAAAATTGATGTAAATTCTTTTTCCGGTTCTGAAGAAGGACTTCATCGCTCCATGTTGTCGGGCTTGCTCAGCAGCATTGGCATGTGGGATCCTGAAAAGAGAGAGTATAGAGGAGCGAACGGGCTGAGATTTTCTATTTTTCCCGGCTCAGGTCTGTTTAAGAAACCTCCCAAGTGGATAATGTGCTCTGAATTGGTTGAAACATCACGATTGTTTGCCAGGCGGGCTGCTTCAATTGAGCCTTCGTGGATTGAACCCCAAGCACGTCACATATGCAAATACAGTTATCACTCAGAGTATTGGGATTCGAAACTCGGAACAGCGAGGGCGTTTCAGCGCATCACCTTGTACGGACTTGTAATTTCTGATGATGTAAGGTCTGACATCTCCAGAATTAATCCTGAGCTTTGCCGTTCACTGTTTATACGTCATGCATTAGTTGACGGAGAATTCCCAAAACCAGTTCCTGAAATTGTAAAACAAAACCTGTCTTTTATTAAAAAGTATATAGATGAATCGCATAAAACACGTTCAATAAATTCAGGATTTGATGAGGCAATGTTTGCAGATTATTTTGATGAATATCTGCCTCAGGAATGTGTAAATGCCCCGGCTCTGAGAAAATGGCTTGCTCATGCACCCAAAGGCATTCTTGAAAAACTTCTGTTATCAGATTCCGTTTTTCAAAGGAAGGAATCTTCAGCCGAACTTTTCCCGGATCATGTGCTTCTTGCAGGACGGCGTTTTAATCTTGTATACAGACACAACCTGAACGAAGACGATGACGGGATCACATGCACATTGGAAATGCGCAATATTCCCCTGTTGAAACTGTGGCATTCTGATTGGCTTGTTCCGGGAGCAGTCCGTGATAAAGTGGCATTTATGCTTCTGTTGCTTTCACCTGAACTGAGAACAAAAATTGCAAAGGCTCCTGGAAATCTTCGTGAAAAAGATTTCGACAAGATGGCTGAAACATGTTTGCAGATAATGGAGCCCGATCGACCGCTTGCCCAATCACTGGCATGTGCGTTGAACAGCAGGTGCCGGGTTGCTGCGGATCCTTCAATCTGGGATGAAGAACTATTGCCGCAACAGTTCCAAATCCGGTGGCGTGTGATCGATGCAAAAAAAACACGAGTATTTACTACGCGTTCAAAAAAAGAAGTTTTCGATTTCTATTCAGAATTAACAACACTGGCACCGCAGATTCTTTCAAATACTCAAATGCCTGATTACGGAGATTTTAAAGAAATTTACGGAGTAAAATCCATGTCCTTTCCCGATATTCCGCAACGGATAAAAATTGGAAAAGCCGGTGCACCGATATATGCTTTTCCTGCTTTAAGCGATGAGGGGGATTCAGTCTCGCTGAAACTTTTCTCCACTTTTGCAGAAGCAGACAAAGCGCACAGGGGAGGGGTTTTGCGTCTTATTAAAGTTGTGGAAAAAATAAAAGAGCCCGCATCAAAGTATGTTTCAAGTAAAAAGAAGCAACGCACCCGAATGTCATTAAAAGGTGGTTTGGGAGAACTTTTGAATGAAAGCTTTCAACATCAGACTTCTTTGCATGAATCACCGCTGCCACCTCAGAAAAACTTAGAAGCAGACATACTGCGTGGTGCTCTTGTTTCGGCATATTGTCTGAAAACAGAATCGTTGCCTCGTACGGCTGAATCACTGGCAGTTTTTCTTGCATCAAAACGCATACGTTTTGAAAAATACTATTCTGACATGTTGCGACTGATCCCGTCCATACTGGCTGATGCCGAAGAATGCTTTTCAAAACTCGAATATGCCGGTAATTTGCCGGAACAAAGTTTTCTGGACATTGCCGAGCAGCTTGGGGGACTCGTCTTTACGGGATTCTCAGCAGCTGTTCCTTACTCAAAACTCCTCGAATATCCAAGATACCTTGAGGCGGTGCAGATACGTATAGAGCGCGGAAGCACTGACCCGGGGAAAGAACTCGTCAAATTTGAAATGGTTCAACCACATTGGGAACGGCACAAGAACTTTCTCACATCCGGTGCTCCGTACAATCATGCAGCATTAGACGAGTATCGCTGGCTGCTGGAAGAGTTTCGTGTATCAGTATGGGCGCAGGAACTCAGAACTAAGGTTCCTGTTTCTGCAAAACGACTTGATGCTCTTTGGGAACAGGTACCGTTTTTGTGTGCAACTGATTGAGCAATAGCCGCATTATCCGTGTTGTATTGCGGGCAACCACACGGCAGCCACGGTAGTTTGCGGCTTGTCTCGGCGTAGTATAGCGGACGAAGCCGGGAGAAACGCGCCCTTGCCCGCTGATCACTTCCGAAGGGTAGGGCAGCGACCTCCGGGCGCGCCGAGATCTATCCACAAATTATTAGCACAACATTTTTCAACCACAAACCACACGAACCACACGAAAAGCTGAGCAATCACGATGCAGGTACAGAGCCCTGCGGTCCCAGTCCACTATCTTTTGCCCGGTAAGCCGGGCAGTGATCAGTGGGCAGTGGACAGATTTTTGGAGACGCGGGTAAGCCTGTGACTTAACCCGAGCTGGCGCTCAGGGCTCCCAGGCTTAGCAATCACCAACTGCAACGGCGGTTTGCGGAGAAACGTGCCCTACCTGACCGGCTTGCCGGGAGATCGTGCACGTTCACAGCGGAGCGGTACACGTTTCCCGTACACGGGGAAGAGAATGCGAAGGTTAGATCGTGTACGAGTACGTGAACGAAAACGAGTACGATTATGCCACCCAGCAGGAGGGACAGACAAGAATGTCCGTGTTACAGTCTGCGGTGCATGAGAAAACTGCCCACTACCCACTGCCCACTACCCACTCTTTTGAGCCACGGCGGTTTGCGGCTTGTCGTTGATATGGTGTTTTGTTACTATTTGGTTATATGATAAAGCGCCGTATTTGCGGCGGGGAAGAGATTTTGAAAGCATGAGACAGACTCCAGCACCAGGCACAAGCCTGCTGACACACAGCGGTGACACAATAGTTTTTAAATTAGATGTTGATCAGGAGCGCAAGGGACACGCGGTATTGCGTACTTCTTTAGGTGGAGCCGCTATCAGAAGGCGAGAAATCATAGAGTCCATGAATGAATCCAGGGCGCCCCTGGCTCGCGACTGGAGCGATATTCCAATGCTCAAAACTTCCCCCGGTGTTTATGAAGTGCGTGTCCCTCTCATACAAGTGGGTACGTTCCGTGCCAAAGCTTTTTTCATTCCTGAGGGATCATCAAGAGCTGAATGGCCGGATGGGGGCGATGTTAAAATTAAAACAGCTCCTGCATGGACATGTTGCGGTTCATCAATTTATACTGTTTTTCCCCGACAGTTCGGTAAAGCGTGCAATCTGGAATTCTCAGAAAATGAAAATGAACTTGTTCTTGAACTTGATGAAAAAGGATGGGCGGCAATACCGCCGGGCGGAACATTCCGTGATGTAATCAAAAAACTTGATACCATTCTGGGCGAAGAACGCTTTCGAATCGTTCAGCTTCTGCCGATACATCCTGTTCCAACGACCTTTGCGCGTATGGGACGTTTTGGTTCTCCGTTTGCAGGTACTGACTTTATGAATGTTGATCCTGCCCTTGCAGAATTTGATAAAACTGCTACACCGCTTGATCAGTTTTGCGAGTTTGTTGAAGCAGTGCATTCACGTGGAGCAAGGGTTTTCATGGATATTCCGGCGAACCATACTGGTTGGGCATCTACACTTCAAATTCATCATCCCGACTGGTTTGTCAGGGACAAGGAAGGAAACTTCGTTTCACCGGGTGCCTGGGGTGTAGTCTGGGAGGATCTTGTTGAGCTGGATTATTCCAAACCCGGTTTACGCAATTTCATGGCAGAGGTGTTTGAATTCTGGTGCAGTCAGGGCGTTGATGGTTTCCGTTGTGATGCAGGCTATATGGTGCCTGCTGAAGTGTGGAGGTACATACTGGCGCGTGTGCGTACAAGATACCCGGATACAGTTTTTCTACTGGAAGGTCTTGGTGGAAAAATTTCCGTCACACGTTCGCTGATTGAAGATGAGGGTCTTGATTGGGCTTATTCAGAGATTTTTCAGACTGAAGACAGATCGGCATTTGAACGATATATGCCGGGGGCTCTTGAAACGTCATTCGTGGCAGGACCTCTCGTTAATTTTGCGGAAACACATGATAATAACAGACTCGCCTCACGGTCAAATGCATATTCCCGAATGCGTGTAGCATTATGCGCCCTGATTTCCGGGCAGGGTTGTTTTGGTATAACCAACGGAGTCGAATGGTTTGCAGCCGAAAAGGTTGATGTACACGGAGCAAGCGGTCTCAGATGGGGTGACAACGACAACCAGGTGAACCTGATAGGACGACTTAACGCAATCCTGGAAGTTTGCCCCGCCTTTGCGTCAGGTGCAAAAATCAGCATGATTCAGACCGGCGGGGGTAATTCTCTTGCAATTCTGCGGGAAACGCCTCCGGGGTACAGTTGCGGCAAAGTGCTTGTACTCGTTAATCTTTCTGATTCTTTTGAGCAACCGGTTTCATGGGCTGCTGATGCCTTTTTGTCTGACACACTGCATGTTTGTGATTTGCTCAGTGGGAGTGTGCAGACTCTGCCACCACCTGATGCGGGAATTTGCACTTTGAATCTTGCACCAGCCCAGGTTTATTGTTTTACTACCGAATTGAAACTTTCTGAAAAAGTTGATGCCGTAGCAAACTCCCTGCAGCTGTTTACCCCAGAGCGTGTAGAGCTGCAGGAGCTGCGCTCTCACGTACTGCGCATACACGCTGTACTGAAGTCCGGCAAGTCGGTAAAACTGGATGAAGACATATATGCAATGGCGTGTTTGCTCGCGGAAAATCCGCTCGACTTGATTAAATCTTTTTTACCGGCAGATTCTATGCCTCCTGTAACAGTCTGTGAGGTCTCGGGATCGGTTGAGCGAGTTGTGATGTTGCCGCCGGGGCATTTTACGCTGCTGCGTGCAGAAAGTCCGTTCCGTTGCGTTCTGGAGCTTGAAAATGGTAGGGCTGTAAGCTGTCTGCGTTCGTGTAAATCGTCTGACGGGCATTATTTTGCAGTGTTTTCGCCGGTTGAGCACAAGGGCAAGAGGAGCATTGGTGCTAAAATCGTTTTGGACATGTATGAGCTGGGGTACAGTTCGCGCCGTGTAACAATACAGTTGCTGTTGTTGCCGCAGTTTTCACGTAACAACCTTATGGTCCGGCGAGTTTTCTCAAGGGAAGAAGTTCTCAGAAGCGATTTTGTGGGATTGCTGACAAACGGCAGGGGAGCGATGACGCATATCCGCGCCAAATGGGGCGAGATACGAAGTCAGTATGATGCCATTCTTGCAGCCAATCCTCATCCTGATGTACCGTGCGACAGGCAGATGCTGTTTACCCGCTGCAGGGCGTGGATAATTAATCGCGGATTTTCTATTGAAGTAAACTCCGTCAGTCTCAAGTTTTTTGAATATTTGCCTGAGAGTCATGTTTTGAAATGGGTTTTCTGTATTCCCGTTGGAACCGGAAGAAATGTGGATCTGACTTTTTTGCTGACGATGCATCAGGATGAAAATCGTATAACTCTTGTTGTGGAGAGAAAGCTGAAAGATAAGGAATTTGATCTTCTTGATAATATGGAGCCGGTGCAACTTGTACTTAGACCGGATATTGAGAGCAGAAATTTCCACACTAAAACAAAAGCCTTTTCAGGTCTTGAGGCAGACTGGTCACAAAGAGTTGAATCTCTTTCAGATGGTTTTAAGTTCAAGCCTTCAGCCCTTCCGGGGCTTTCGATTAAGATTTCGGCAGGTGATTATATACACGAACCTGAATGGCACTATATGGTTGAACATTCCATGGATGCTGAGAGAGGGCAGGATGGAAGTTCTGATCTCTTCAGTCCCGGCTGGTTTTCCGCAACTCTTGAAGGCGGTACACGGATTGAGCTCGATGCTGAATGTATCTGTGATGGTGTCAGCAATCCTGAGAAAATGGCAGGAGCTGGTGAAGACCTGATTTCTCAAGTTTCTTACCCTGTTACTGTTCGGGAAGCATTATCTACGGCACTACGTGATTTCGTGGTCAGGCGAGATGATCTGATGACTGTTATTGCCGGTTATCCATGGTTTCTTGACTGGGGACGAGACACTTTTATTGTGTTGCGCGGAATGATAGCTGACGGCATGACGGAGGAGGCTCTCGGGATTATCCGAAAATTTGGAGAGTTTGAGAAGATGGGTACTATTCCCAACATGAAATCGGGTGATGATGCCTCAAACATAGATACGTCTGATGCGCCGCTATGGTATATTGTTGTTGCCGATGAGCTGTCGCAAAAGATTGGTCATGACAAAGTTTTTGGAGCAGACTGCAAGGGGCGTACCGTGCGCGATGTCATTTTGAGTATTGTTGAAGGGTATGTGCACGGCACTCCCAACGGAATCAGGATGGACGAAGAATCCGGTCTTGTTTACAGTCCCTCCCATTTTACCTGGATGGACACGAACTATCCTGCCGGTACACCTCGCACAGGATATCCCGTTGAAATTCAGGCACTCTGGATATCGGCTTTGAAACTGGCGAATAAGCTGTACAAGTCGGGGCGATGGATTAAACTTTGCGCAAGAGCCGAAGAGTCTTTTATGAAATATTTCTGGTTGATGGACGAATCTCATCTTTCCGACTGTCTTCATGCCGATACTTTCATGCCTGCTTCGCAAGCTGTTGCTGATGACCACTTGCGATGCAATCAACTGTTTGCGGTGACACTTGGCGCGCTGCGAGATATGGACAAATGCAGGGGAGTCCTGACTGCTACGGAAAGACTGCTTGTACCAGGCGCAATTCGCTCTCTTGATTCTTCAGGAGAAGTGAAATTTCATTTGCCTGTTTACCGGGATGGCAGGCTGCTTAATGATCCGGCGCGGCCGTATTGGGGTCGTTATGAAGGCGATGAAGATACTCGTCGCAAACCGGCATATCATAACGGGACGGCATGGACATGGCCATACCCATCGTTTGCGGAATCACTCATTCTTGTGTATGGAAAATCGGCTGAAAACACTGCGCGTGCCTTGATAGGTGTTGCTGCAGACTTGCTTGAAACGGGTTGTATCGGGCATCTGCCTGAAATAATGGACGGCGATGCACCTCACAAAGAACGCGGCTGCGATGCTCAGGCATGGGGAGTGTCCGAGTTTTTGCGTGTCGCACTGCTTTTGGACATGTGATTGTAGCTGCGATTTGCGGCTTACCGTACCGCAGCAAGATTTCTGCGATAGGCTTCACT
>JAAZFF010000322.1 GCA_012511845.1 Lentisphaerota bacterium | reverse complement strand
CCCAGTATGCGGGCACAGGCAGGGTAGGGACGGCTCTCCGAGCGGTCCGCAAAAACATAGAACGGCGGTTTGCGGAGAAACTCGCCCTACCTTCCCCAGTATGCGGACACAGGCAGGGTAGGGACGGCTCTCTGAGCGGTCCGCAGAAACATAGAACGGCGGTTTGCGGCTCGCCGGGCGAGCTAAAATATTTCGTTAACAACTTCTCGTGCTATAGCCAGCCATTTTTTTACACGTTCGGGATCTGATTGAACAGTCTCAACATCCTTGAGAGTAATGTCGACGTGTAAATCCCTGCAAGCGTGAAGATCACGGCGAAGAATTTTTCTTATTCGATCTGGATTAAAGCCGTATCCCACCATATCTGTAGGGCTGGGGCGGTAGCTGATCACGTAATCGCGTCCGATCTGTTCAGCGCATTTCGGAACAGATGCGAATGGGGCAACGGCAATTCTCCTGAGATTGGGAATTTGTCGCAGGATATCTATCTTTTGCGACAGATCTTCACAGCAACCGTAGGCAACAAGACCGAAATGTTTGAGGATCGGCAGTTGATACTGCAGCATGAACTCATCATGCATTTGCGGTGAAACAGCTGTAAGTTCCTGTGCTGCCATATATCCCCATATTTCTTTGCGTTTGATTCCATTGACGTTGGGGGCAGGATCCTGCAGTTCTTCTGCATACGGCATAGCCTGGTTCTGGTGCGCACTCAACCCCCAGTCCCCACAAGCCTCCGCTTCATCATGTGTGCGCAGGATTCCATCACGAAGAAAAGCGAGCAGTCTATGCAGTCTCTCCGGGTCGTCGATCATATCAATCATGAAGTTTTCGATTCCGCGCAGATATCCGAGATCGGTGGCAATGTCTCCCGTCCACATGCGATAGGCGGGACCTCTATCCAAATTAATTGTGATGATATCACCTACGGTTTCATGGAGTCGCTCTACGGCTTCACTTGTGCTTTTTTCATCAATTTCATGACGGGGCATCCGCAGCTTGCCGATGTTGGAAAGCGTTTTAAGAGGGTAATCTACTTTAAAAGACCCGCCCGGTTCATCGCTGAATGTTCTGGGTACATCCACTCCCCAGCCCCTGCATGTTGTTACAGCCTGTATTGTAATCCACGGCTCGAAAATGGAGTCATCATTCAAGCTGTTCCAAAAAATGTTTTTTCGGAAAAAATCTTCGTAATGGCGCAGCAGGGGATCCCGGCATGTACAGGCAGATTGCGGCATTTCGTGCCAGGCGAAGGCACGTATATAGATCAGGGGGCGGGTTAACTTGAGACTGTTGTGCCGCCTCCAGAGAGCTCTGCGTTCTTCCTGCACGGGGTTATCACATATGTCACGATATTCCTTTGCCAGGTCCCTGATTGTATTGCGGTCAGATTCTGCTGACATGTTCTTTATGGATCAGTTCGGAAAATCAGGTTTTCTGCTCAGTGCGTTCTTTTAAATAAGAATTACGCTTTCATCCTCGTCCATTTTGATTTAGATTTGGATGAGGCAATTATGGTTTCAAGAAATCTCAATCCATCCACTCCATCTTCGACGCTGGGTGCATCTATTTCAGGGATTCTCTTACCGGAGCGTTCAGCTGATATTGCCTTGAAAGCTTCATTGTAGACATTTGCAAATGCCTCTATAAATCCTTCGGGGTGTCCCCAGGGCAGGCGTGAATTAGCCTTTGCGGCTTCACTTAAATTGCTGTTGCCGCGGGAATATCGCGTCACTGTACCTGCCGGGTCTTTGAGCCAGAGATAGTTCGGCTCTTCCTGACGCCATTCGATGCCACACCTTGTACCGTAGATTCATATTTTAAGAGGATTTTCCTCTCCCACCGAGATCTGTGAAGCATATATAATTCCACGTGCACGGTTGACGTAGCGAACGAGCAGGTTTCCGTCAGCGTGAAGTTTGG